>NZ_JBHUQX010000463.1:0-6924 GCF_042674225.1 Streptomyces sp. NPDC056948 | reverse complement strand
GCCGGGCAGCACCACGGCGCCGCCGCGCGGCACCTGGACGCCGAAGTCCCGCAGGGCCCAGTTGAGCCCTCGCGACTGCTGCGGGACGGCGCGGTGCTCCACCACCCGGTGCCGCAGGCCCGGCGGCAGCCACCGCGCCACCGGCATGCGGCCCTGCTCGTCCGTGGTCATCGCCTCGTGCACGACCACGTGAATGTGCCAGCCGCCGCGCACCGCGTTCCGGAGCAGGCGCTTCGTCTCCTTGTCGTCCTGGGGGAGCGGATTGATCTCCCGCAGGGACAGCTCCGCGGCGGCGTCCCGGTCCCAGGCGGCGTCCGGCTCCTGCGGCCAGAACAAGCCGGTCGGCGACGGCCAGTCGTCGCTCCACGGCTGCTCGGCCTCCGCGACCAGGATCCACTCCTGGCCCTCGCCGTCCGGACCGGGCGTCACGCTCAGCCGGGCCCGCACGGTCACCCCGTCGCCGACCTGCCAGCGGGCCTCGAAGACCCGCTCCGACGGGCCGGCCTGGGCCTCGGGCAACTCCAGAAAGTCGTCGATGTCCTGACTGTCCTTGCGCTGCTGGAGCGAGCGCCGGAGAACGTCTTCCGCGGCGCCGGAGGCATGACGGCCGCGCGCCAGCCACACCGTGGCGGGCGTCTGGGGGCGGACGGTGGAGGAGATCGGCATGGGTCCATCTGTGAGCTGGGGGCAGGTGCGCCTGCCAGTATCGTCACCGCAGGCCGACCGGGATAACCCGGGGTCACACCTATGGGCGTACCCCTGATGAGCGCTGCCATGTGAGGTGTGCCCTGCGCACGGGGTGTGCGCGCCGCGCGCACACCGACGGTTCACACTCATGGCCCAGCCGACCCCACGATCCCGACAATGGACCGCACGAGCAGGGCCCGCCCACCATCCGCATCGGGGCGGGTCCTGTTCGCTTCACCAGCGCTGTCGTGTCGGCCGGGTGAGGGGTGTGGGGCTCTGGGTATGGTGCGGGACGTGATGGCTGACCGCCGGCGGTTCCTGGCCCTGACGATGCCGGCGCTGGTGAGTGCCGCAGGCATCCTGGCGCCCACGGCGCCGCGCGCCACAGCCCATGCCCACGCCCGCGAGGGCGCCCGGGTGGTGGACGAGCAGCGGAGGGACGGCCGGATCGTCGACCTCACCGTGCGCTCGCCCGCCCTGGGCCGCGACGCGCGCGTCCGGCTGCTGACCCCGGACGGCTGGGAGCGGCGCGGCCGGCACGACCGCCGGCCGGTGCTGTACCTGTTCGCCGGAGGCGACGGCGACCACGACACCTGGACCCGGGAGTACGAGGTCCAGAAGAGACCGGAGTTGCGCGGCACCCTCGTCGTCATGCCCGAGATGCCGCTGTACGGCTTCTACAGCGACTGGTGGAACCACGGCCACGGTGGACCGCCCGCCGTCGAGAGCTTCCATCTGCGCGAGGTGCTGCCCCTGCTCGAACGCGACTACGGCGCGGGCACCCGGCGGGCGGCGGCGGGGGAGTCCCAGGGCGGTTTCGGCGCACTCTCCTACGCGGCTCGGCACCCGGGTCTCTTCCGTGCCGTGACCAGCTACAGCGGATTCGTGCACCCGCTGCAACACCCGCACGCCGTACGGGCGGGCATGACCTATCTGGGCCTCGACTGGCTGGCGTTGTGGGGTGACCCCGTCGCCCAGCGCGCCATCTGGCAGGCGCACGACCCCTACTGTCTGGCCGAACGTCTGAAGGGCACCCGTGTCCATCTGTCCAGCGGCGACGGCAGGGCAGGAGCGCTCGACCCGCCCGGCACCGGGCCCGATCCGCACATCCCCGGTCTGGAGGATCCGGACCATCCGTTCCCCGAGGACGTGATCTCGCCGACGGAGACCCTGATGGGGCAGGAGTCGCGTGCCGTCGCCACCCGTCTCAGGAGGGCAGGTGTCCGGGTGAGCACGCACTTCTACGCCGGTACCCACTCTCCGCCGTACTGGTGGCGGGAGCTGGACCGCACCCTGCCGATGCTGCTGAGGGCCCTGGCCCCCGGTCCCACCTCTCGCGCAGAGCGCGTCCCCGCTCAGTAGAACTCGACGGTGTTCACGCGGTTGACGAGGTCCTGTCCGTCGAGGAGCCGGGTGGCGTTGGCGGCGAAGAGTTCGGCGATGAGGCGGTCCTCCGACGCGTCCAGCGCGGCGGTGTGCGGGCTCACCAGCACCCGGTCGTGGTGCCAGAGCGGACTGTCGGCCGGCAGCGGCTCCGTCTCGAAGACGTCCAGCGCGGCGAAGCCGACCCGGCCGGAGCCGAGCGCGTCGGCCAGGGCTGCCTCGTCCACGACGGTGCCGCGACCCACGTTGACCAGCGAGGCCCCGGGCCGCAGGGCGTCGAAGAACCGTTTGCCGAGGAGGTGTTCGGTCGCCTCGGTTCCGGGGAGCGTGTTGACGACGGCGTCCACGGTGGGAGCCACCTCGGTGATCCTGTCGGGGTGCACCACGGCGGAGACACCAGGGACGGTGACGTCCCTTCTGCTCGTTCCGATGACCGTCGCGCCCAGCGCGTGCAGTGCCGTGGCCACGGCCCGGCCGATCCCGCCCAGGCCGAGAACGAGGACGGTCTGCCGGCTCACCTGCCCCATCGTCCAGCGGCCGCTCCATTCGCGGTCGCGCTGCTGGCGGTTGAGGCGGGGCAGATCCTTGGCTCCCGCGAGCACACCGAAGACGGCGAACTCGGCGAGCGGACGTCCGTGCACCCCGGCCGAGGTGGTGAAGAGGACCCGGTCGAGCTCCTCGGCGTTCAGTCCGGCGGCCTTGACCTGGCCGCCTCCGCCCGCGGCCATGGTGTGTACCCAGCGCAGGCGCGGGTTGGCCCGGACGGCGCGGGCCAGGGCGGCCGGGTCCACGTCGGGGATCCCGTACAGGGCGTCGGCCGAGTCGATCGCGGCCTCGTAGGCACGCTGCTGCTCGGGAGTGCGCTGCCAGCCCGGCTCGCCCGAGAAGTCCGCGGGCCAGCGCATCGGGGGCAGCAGGGAGCGGTCGACGACGAGGTCGATCCGCGGTTCCAGCCGCCGGATGAGCGCACCGTTCTCCTCGGACAGCGGGGCGGCGACGGCGACCCGGAGGCGGCCCGGCACCTGGTTCCGGCCGGTCACCGGGCGGCCTGGCCGCGCAGCGCCTCGACCTCGGCGTCGAGCGCGGCCTCGCGGGCGACGATCTCCTCCACGGCCAGCAGCGCCTCCTCGGCGCGGTGCGGCGGGATGACGATGACGCCGTCCCCGTCGGCGGCGACGATGTCGCCCGGGTTCACCACGACACCGCCGAGGGCGACGGCTTCGCCGATCGTGCCCGGGCCGTTCTTGAAGGGCCCGGCGGGAGTCAGCCCCCGCGCGAAGACCGGGACGCCGAGTCGTTCGATGATCGCGGCGTCGCGCACATATCCGTCGACGACCGCGCCGGCGGCACCGTGCACGGCGAACCGCTGGGCGAGGTTGTCGCCGATGATCGCGCGGCCGTCGTAGCCGAAGGCGTTGATGACGAGGACGTCGCCGGGGCGGATGTGCTCGAGCGCCTCGATCACGGCTTTGTTGTCGCCCGCGACGGTGAGGACCGGGAGTGCCGTGCCGACGGCCGCGGCGCCGTTCCAGATGGGGGCGATGCCTCCGTCGACGATGTTCAGCCGGTCGAGGGCGTCGCCGAGGTTGGCCACGGAGTGGGCGCGGAACTGCTTGAGCACCTGCTCGTCGACGCGCTCCCACGCCGTGTTGACGCGCACGTTGTCCTGGGTCATCGCAGAGTCCTTCCAGAAAATGCGAAACCTTTCGCGTTTCGCGTCAGTCAGTGTGCATCCATCGGACGTGCGACACAAGGGGTGGCCGAAACGGGTCGCATCGGAAGCGGGCGGGCCATGGAATCCGGCGTCATTTCGCCGCGAGAGTCGCAGAGTCCAAGGCGTGGGAGGGGTGGCAGCGAGAGTTTGACGAGAAGGTGAACACATCCTTGACCACCCGAGAATGCGAACCTATTCTCATTCGCGATTCCAGTCGCAACTCGGCTCCGGCGCTGTTCCGCGGTCTTCCCCCGTGACACTTCCGCCCGCCCCCTCAGGCGCGGGCCGCATTCGAACAGCGCCGTAGTCACCTGCCCCTGAGGCACTGTCACCGCTTTCCCCTCCTGGCCCCACCTTCGTGGGCGCACCTCGGCGCATGAGCGATCACCGGCAACCACTCCGCTCGGCGCACGATCCTCAGGACACCGTCCCCGGAGTCCGCGACACCGAAAGTGAACGCGTATGACAACGTCAGATCGGCTCGACATCCCCTCAGACCGTGGCGAGGCATCCTCAAAGACGCCCGACGCGGCAGCGGTCGACGTCGTCTCCGCCAACCGCAAGGTCGTCCGCAAGGCCACTGTCGCGGGCTCCGTCGGCTCCTTCGTCGAGTGGTACGACTACGGCATCTACGGCCTGCTCGTCACCTATCTCGCGATCAACATCATGGGAGAGGCCGAGGCCGGAGGCCTCTTCCTCACCAACGTCGGCTTCCTGGTCAGCTTCGTCGCCCGCCCCTTCGGAAGCGTGATCTGCGGTTACCTCGGCGACAGGCTCGGGCGCAAGAGTCTTCTCGCGGCCCTCCTGGTGCTGATCTCCGCGGCCACCGCGGCCATCGGCCTCATCCCCTCCCACGCCGTCATAGGCGTGGCCGCGCCCGTCCTTCTGGTGCTGCTCCGGGTGCTGCAGGGCTTCTCGGCCGGGGGCGAGGTGGCCGGCGCCATGTCCTTCGTCGGCGAGTACGCGCCGGACGCCCGCCGCAACTACATGATGAGCTTCATCGCCGTCGGCTCGTTCGTCGCCCTGATGTTCGGCAGCGCCTTCTCCGCCGTCCTCATCACGACCCTCGGTGACGACTCCATGACCTCCTGGGCGTGGCGGGTGCCGTTCCTGCTCGCCGTGCCGCTCGGCTACGTCGGCTTCTACATCCGCCGCCGGCTGGAGGAGACCCCGCACTTCAAGGCCCTGCGCGAGCAGAACACCGTCGCGCGCAACCCGCTCAAGGAGGCCTTCACCTCCCGGCGCCATCTGAAGGCGATCGCCCTCACGATCTTCCTCCCCGCCCTCAACGGCCCCGGCTACTACCTGCTCTTCGTCTACATGCCGACCTACTTGAAGACCTCGCTGGGCGAGCACAACTTCTCGATGCTGCGGGCGCTCACGGTCACCGCGTTCAGCCTGGTCGCCATCGTCATCTGTATCCCGCTCATGGCCCGCCTGTCGGACCGGATCGGCCGCAAGCCCGTACTCGCCGGCTCGGCACTCGCCATGGCCGCCGTCTCGTACCCGATGTTCCGGCTCATCGTCACCGGCGAGTTCGGGCTCGCCTGCATCGGCACCATCGTCCTGGCGATCGCCTTCTCCGGGCACGCCGCCGTCGTGCACACCATGCTCGCCGAGATGTTCCCGACCACGGTGCGCTACTCCGCCTACAGCATCGGATTCAGCCTCTCGACGATCATCTTCGGCGGCAGCGCCCCGCTGGTGATGACGGAGCTGATCGAGTCGACCGGCTCCAACCTCGTCCCGGCGTTCGCCTCCATCATCACCGCCCTGATCACCCTGGTCACGGTCGCCTTCCTGCGCGAGACCAAGGGCCAGCCCCTCGCGGCCCGCTGAATCATCCCCCCACGAGGAGAGACACCATGGGAATCAACTCCGTAGCCGTCGTCGCCGACCTCGGCGAGAGCTTCGGCAACTACACGATCGGAGACGACGGCGCCCTGCTCGGCCTGGTCACCTCGTCGAACATCGCCTGCGGCTTCCACGCCGGTGACCCGCGCATCATGGACCGGACGGTCTCCGACTGTGTCGCGCGCGGCATCGAACTGGGCGCCCACCCCGGCTACCCCGACCTGGTCGGCTTCGGCCGCCGGCTCATCGAGGCGACCGAGGAGGAGATCCGCACCGACGTCCTCTACCAGCTCGGCGCCCTGGACGCCTTCGCGCGGGTGCACGGCGGCACCATCAGCCATGTCGCCCCGCACGGCCGGATGGGCTCGATCGCGCAGACCGACGCCAAGCACGCCCGTGCCATCACCGACGCGATCGCCGCGTACAACACCGACTACATCGTCATCTGCCAGCGCGGCCTGCTCGCGGAGGAGTCGCGCAAGCGCGGCCTGGAGGTCGGCTACGTGTTCCTCGCCGACCGCGGCTACGGCGACGACGGCATGCCCGTGCCGCGCTCCCACGAGGGCGGACTCATTCACGACCCGGAGCTGATCGGCGAGCGCTCGGCCCAGGTCGTACGGGAGGGGACGGTGCGCTCGGTCAACGGCAACGTGGTCCCGCTCGGCCACGACGCCGACGTCCTGCTGCTGCACGGCGACCACCCGTCCGTCCTCGCGAACGGCACCGCGCTGCGTGCCGCGCTCGACAAGGCGGGCATCCAGGTCGGCGGCCTGCGCGAGGTCCTGGCGCAGAAGGCGGAGGTCGCGCTCGCCGGCTGAGGGCAGGGCGCACCAGGTGATGACCACAGCACAGTACGGCGCCCTCACCGTCGAGCCCTACGGCGACTCGGCGGTGATGGTGACCATCCCGCATACCGACCAGGCCATCCGCAGGGCCGGGATCGTCGCGTTCCGCGACCGTTTCCTGGCGCACCGCCCGCACGGTGTGCTCGACGTCGTCTCCGGTCTCGAATCCCTGCTCATCGAGTTCGACCCGCTGCGGACCGCGCTCGAGCACGTGGAGTACGCGGCCCGGCTGGTGGCGCGGTGGGCGTCGTCGCCCGCGGACGGGCCGGCCCGCTCACGGCAGGTGCGGACATTCGCCATCCCCGTGGTCTTCGACGACGACACCGGCCCCGATCTGGTGTCCGTCGCCGAGGAACTCGGCCTGGCCACCACCGATGTGGTCGAGGCGATCGCCCGGTCCACCTTCACCATCTGCCTCCTCGGTGCGGCGATGGCCCCGAT
>NZ_JBHUQX010000462.1:0-6925 GCF_042674225.1 Streptomyces sp. NPDC056948 | reverse complement strand
GCGGTGCCCCGACGGGCGCCGCGCACGGCCGTCCGCGTCATACGCCCCGCACGCGCGCGCGGACCTCCCCGATCAGCTCCTGCTGGTAGTCGGTGTAGGCCAGGCGCAGCTCGGCGCCGGGCCAGTCGGCGGGCAGGAGTCCGGGCGGCAGGACCGGATCGGCCAGCAGGTGCCGCACGACGGCGGCGAAGGCGGCCAGGCGATCGGCCGGGCGGTGTGCGTCGGCGATGTGGTCGAGCAGCGCTCGGGCCGTGGCAGGCCAGGTGTCCAGCGGCCACAGGGACCCGGCCAGGTCGCGCGGGGGCCGGTCGGGGCGGGCCGTGTAGCGCTCGGACACCTGGTCCAGATCGCCGGGGAGGGCACGGTCCAGGTTGGCGGGCCGGAGCCAGACCCCCTCGCGGAGTTCAGCGAGCCGGAGGCCGGCCAGCCGGGCCCGCAGGTCGGCGCGTTCGGCGGGTCCGCGCCCCGTCGCGGTGATCACGACCATCTCCCAGTCGCCGTCCCACGCGCGCGTACGGGGGTGCACGGCGTCGTCCTGGCGGCGCTGGCGCTCCAGCAGCCGGCCGCTGAGGCGGTAGCCGGTGTCCGTGCGCCGCAGGTCACCGGCGGCCACCATCCGGCTGAGCGCCGCCCGCAGCGTGGAACCGCCGACGTCGAAGCCCTCCACGAGCCGCACGAGCTCCCTGCCCGGCACTTCGGGGGGATGCGTCCCGAGCAGCAGGCTCAGTACGAGCGACCGCGCGGACAGGGGACGCAGGTCGAGCGCGCCGGGCCGCGCCGGGACGTTCATCGGCATGGTCACGTACTGTACGCGGCCGCTTTCCGTGTTGCAGTATTGCTGCGACCGTAGAGATAGTGCAACACTCGGCGCATGGTCTCGACACTCGACGAACAGCATGCGTCCGGCGGATCCGCCACGCACGACGTCACCAACCAGGCCCCGCCCCTCACCCCGTACGACGCCTCCGACGACACGGCCCTGCTGGAGGGGCTGCGGCGGGAGGGCGCCGGATGGGCCGAGGAGGAACTGCGCCGGCTCGGCAGGCAGGCCGGCAGCGCCCAGGCCCAGGAGTGGGCCGATCTGGCCAACCGTCACGAGCCGGAGCTGCGCACGCACGACCGGTACGGCAACCGCGTGGACGAGGTCGAGTTCCACCCGAGCTGGCACCACCTGATGCGCACCGCGATCACGGAGGGACTGGCCGCTTCGCCCTGGGCGGACGACAGGCCCGGCGCGCATGTCGCCCGGTCCGCCGGCGGACTGGTCTGGGGGCACACCGAGGCCGGCCACGGCTGTCCTACGTCGATGACCTACGCGGCGGTCCCCGCGCTGCGCAGGCAGCCGGAGCTGGCGAAGGTCTACGAGCCGCTGCTGACGAGCCGGGAGTACGAGCCCGGCCTCCGGGTGCCCACGGAGAAGCGGGGCCTGCTGGCGGGCATGGGGATGACCGAGAAGCAGGGCGGCTCCGACGTCCGGACGAACACCACGACGGCCACGCCGACGGCCGAGCCCGGGGTGTACACCCTGCGCGGGCACAAGTGGTTCACCTCGGCGCCGATGTGCGACGTGTTCCTCGTCCTGGCGCAGGCCCCTGACGGCCTGTCCTGCTTCCTGGTGCCGCGCGTGCTGCCCGACGGCACCCGCAACACCTTCCGCATCCAGCGGCTGAAGGACAAGCTGGGCAACCGCTCCAACGCCTCCTCCGAGCCCGAGTTCGACGGGACCGTGGCCTGGCTGGTCGGGCCCGAGGGCCACGGCGTCAAGACCATCATCGAGATGGTCAACTGCACGCGTCTTGACTGCGTGATGATGTCGGCCGCGCTGATGCGCAAGTCCCTCGTCGAGGCGGGGCACCACGCGCGCCACCGCAGCGCGTTCGGCGCCCGGCTGGTGGACCAGCCGCTGATGCGCAATGTGCTGGCCGATCTGGCGCTGGAGTCCGAGGCCGCCACCACGCTCACCCTGCGGCTGGCCGGGGCGGCCGACCGGGCGATCCGCGGAGACGATACGGACGGGGCGGAGGCCGCGTTCCGCCGGATCGCCACCGCCGTCGGCAAGTACTGGGTGACCAAGCGGGGCCCGGCTTTCACGGCGGAGGCCCTGGAGTGCCTCGGCGGCAACGGCTACGTCGAGGACTCGGGCATGCCCCGGCACTACCGCGAGGCTCCCCTGCTGTCGATCTGGGAGGGCTCGGGGAACGTCAACGCCCTCGACGTGCTGCGGGCGCTGAGCCGCGAACCGGGCACCGCCGAGGCGCTGTTCGGCGAGCTGGACCTCGCCCGGGGCGCGGACGCCCGGCTGGACGCGGCCGTGACGCGGCTCAAGAACGGGCTGCCCGAGGCGTCGCAGACGACGGCCCGCCGGCTCGTGGAGCAGATGGCCCTGACGCTCCAGGCCTCCCTCCTCGTCCGGCACGCCCCGCCGGCGGTCGCCGACGCGTTCTGCGCGAGCCGGCTCGGGGGCGACTGGGGGCAGGCGTTCGGGACGCTGCCGGAGGCGGCCGGCCTCGACGCGATCCTGGAGCGCGCGCTGCCCGACGGGGACTGAACGGGGACCGAACCACCGCTTCCCGGCGAGGGACTGAGCTGTCGTCAGCCAACCGGCGCACAGTTCGCGCACCGTCATCTCCCGATTCCGCTTCGTTGTCAGTGCTGTGGTGCAGACTCCCCGTCAGTTGGTACTTCGCCTGGGGAGGACAACGTGTTCAGGGGGATCGACGAGGTCGACTGGGCCTCGCTTCGGCATGCGTACGGCAGCGCGGAGGACGTGCCCGGACTACTGCGGGGACTCGCCTCCGCCGACCCGGCCGAGCGGGAGAGCGCGCTCGACGGGATGTACGGCGCCGTGCACCACCAGGGAGGCGTGTACGACGCGACGCTCGCCTGTGTTCCGTTTCTCCTCGCGCTCGCCGTCCGCGAGGAGGTGCGGGACCGGGCGGGGGTCGTGGAGCTCCTCGTCAGCATCGGAGACATCGCAGGTGACGGGGGCGCCTCGGAGGAAAACGCCGCGAGAGCCCGTGCCGCCCTGCACGCGGGTGCCGATGTCTTCGTCCGGCTCGCGGGGGACGCGGACGCCGGGGTCCGCCGGGCGGCTCCGGGCGCGCTCGTGCGGTTCCTCGGCCCACCGGACCGGGCGCTCGCCCTGTTGCGGGAGCGGATCACCGTGGAGCGGGACGACCGGGTTCTGCTCGCCCTGGCCGCGAGCCTGGGCCTGTTCGTGGAGCGGCACCAGGCGCACGCCTCCGAGGCGGTGGACCTGCTGGCGGAGTTGAGCGGGCCCCCGTACGGCCCTGGGCTGCGGCTCGCGGCGCTCGGCCAGTTGGCGGGATGCGCGCCGGAGCTACTTCCCGCCAATCTCGTAGCGGCCGTCGTCCGGTTGCTCAGGGACAGATCCGGGGAGCACACCCGCACCGGCCACGCGATCGACCGTCCCGGCACGGACACGCTCGCCGACCGGCTGCGGCGCCTGCGCCCCTCGGACGAGGAGGGCTCCCAGCTGATGCGGACGCTGCACTCCGCGCTGGGCAGCCGGGTCACCGACCGGGTCGCCCTGCTGTGCGGGCAGTTGACCAGCCCGGACCCCCTCGACCGGTGCAACGCCGTGTGGATGTCGGCCGGGCTGTTCCGCGAGTGGCGTACCGGCGGCGCGGAGCCGGTCCCCCTCATCGGTGCCCAACTGGGCGCTGAGGAAGGCCGGTTGCATGACGCGGCGGCCGCCGTCCTGGCGGAGCTCTTCGAGCTGGCCGTGCCGGCCGCGGACCAACTCCACGCGCTGGTGACCTGCCGTCCCGAGTTTCGCCTGCGGCACGGGGAGCGGGGTGCGCCGACGCTGGGCGGTCCGCTCAAGGCCCTGGCCAGGACGGGAGATCCACGGGCCACGCCGGTGCTGTCCGAGGTGCTGGCCGGTCCGGTCGTACCGGACGATCTGGGCTACGCGATACCCCACCTGGGGCCGGCGGCCCTGCCGCTCGCTGCCGCTCTGCGGCGCCGGCTCGCCCGTGTTCCGCTCGACGGCCCCGACACCTACGAGCGGGCCGCTCCCCTGCTGTCGGCGCTCACCGCACTGGGCGACACCGAGTCCATACCGGCGGTGTTACGCCTCCTGCGCGGCCTGCCGGACGGGCTGCGGATGCGCGACGCCGTCACGAGGGCGGCGGTCCGTGCCCTCGGCGGGTTCGGCAGCGCCGCGTACGAGGCGGTACCGGATCTGCGCGCACTGCTGGAGACCGACCGCGCCGTCGCGGCGGCGGAAGCGCTGTGGTCGATCACGGGCGAGCCGGATGCCGTGGTGCCCGTGCTGCTGTGGGAGTTGGCGGACACCGGCAGCGACCGGCATCGCCCCGCGGCCGTCGCGGACGTACTCGCACGACTGGGACCGGCGGCCCGTCCGGCCCTGCCCGGGCTGCGGCGGATGGCCGGCTCCGGTGCCGTACGGGAGCGGGCCACGGCCGCGTGCGCGGTGTGGCGGATCGCCGAGGAGCCGGAACAGTTCCTTCCCGTCCTCCGCTCCGCGTGGGCGGAGGACCCGCGCACCCGCACGACGGTCGCCGGGTGCGTGGCGGCCCTGGGGCCCGCGGGAGCGCCCTTGCACGACCTGCTCCGAGCGGAGCTCGCGTCCCCACGACGGCACCGGGCCGACGCCCGCGGCTACGGCAGCCACGACATCCACGAGGACGAGGAGTTGCTGCGCGTGTGCCGACGGGCGCTGGCCGGGGCGGGGCACGGGTAGGTGAGATCCGTCAGCGGCCTACGAGGGCCTCACCCCGTCGTACGTCCCCACATCGGACCGAAACGGGACCACTCGGCGTCCCACTGGTCCATGCGGCCGCGTTCCAGCCGGCGGCGCAGGGCACGGCCGCCGACGAGCGGCAGGGCCGCACCGCCGATGCCCGCCACGCTGCCGATCAGGAAGGCCCGTACGTGGGCCTGGGACTCGGTGACGGGGCGGGTCACCTGGCGGCCCTCGGGGTCCGTCCACACCGTGACCGGTGTCCCGGCGGCGCTGCCCACCGGGACCCGTAGCTGTCCGGAGTGCGCGGAGCCGTCTTCAGCGGTCCACGTCGCCTTCGCCCACACCTGCTCGGTACGGGAGACGCCGCCGTTCTCGGAGGCCCTCCCGGGAGCCCGCTCGTCCAGCCGGGCCACGAGAGGCCGCCACTCGACGCGCTCCCGGGCGAGCCCGTCCTCGACGGACCGGCTCACCGTCGTGCCGGCCAGCACCCCGACGAACGCGGTGAGCGTCCACACGCCCAGCACGACCCAGGCCTCCACCCTGTCGGCGCGGCGCTTGAGCGGATTGCGCCGCCAGCGCCACAGCCACACCTTCGGACCCAGTAACGCCATCGAAGGTTTCCTCCTCATGCGCGCATGACCATCCCGCCGCCCTCTGCATACGGAAGACGGCCCCTGGATGCTCACTGCACCTACTCCGACGTGACGGCCCCCACGCCTCCCGGCCCCTGCGGGCGCCCTCCGGAACGTGGTCCGCCGAGCCCTGCGGCGGCCCGCGACACCCGGCTGACCTGCACCGGAGCCCGTTCCAGAGGAGACTGTCAGTGGTGGGGTGCAGACTGGCCGGTGTCAAAGACGAGGGCGTCAATGACGACGCCGCGGAGGTGATCGGCATGGCCGAGGTACTGCTCGCCGTGGGCACGCGCAAAGGCCTGTTCATCGGGCGCCGGCGGGGTGGCGGCGCCTGGGAGTTCGACGAGAGTCCCTACTTCAACGCGCAGGCCGTGTACTCGGTCGCCGTCGACACCCGGGGCACGACCCCTCGGCTGCTGGCCGGAGGCGACAGCGCTCACTGGGGCCCGTCCGTGTTCCACTCCGACGACCTCGGCCGCACCTGGACCGAACCGGCCCACCCCGCCGTCAAGTTCCCCAAGGACACGGGGGCGTCGCTGGAGCGAGTGTGGCAACTGCACCCGGCCGCCGCCGAGCCGGACGTGGTGTACGCGGGTACGGAACCGGCCGCGCTGTACCGCTCGGAGGACCGCGGGGAGACGTTCGAGCTGGTCCGGCCCCTGTGGGAGCATCCCACGCGGTCGAAGTGGGTGCCGGGCGGCGGCGGTGAGGGTCTGCACACCGTGCTGACCGACGCGCGCGACCCGAAGGCCGTGACGGTCGCCGTCTCGACCGCCGGCGTGTTCCGCACGCTGGACGGCGGCGCGAGCTGGGCGCCCTCCAACTCGGGTGTCTCGGCGGTGTTCCTGCCCGACCCGAACCCGGAGTTCGGCCAGTGCGTGCACAAGGTCGCGCGGGACGCGGCGAGCCCGGACCGGCTGTATCTGCAGAACCACTGGGGTGTGTACCGCAGCGACGACGCGGGAGCGCACTGGACGGACATCGGCGAGGGCCTGCCGTCCACGTTCGGTTTCGCGGCGGTCGCGCACCCGCACCGAGGTGACACGGCGTATGTGTTCCCGATCAACGCCGACGCCGACCGGGTCCCGGCCGACCACCGCTGCCGCGTCTACCGGACGGCGGACGCGGGCAAGAGCTGGGAGCCGCTCTCGGCGGGGCTGCCCCAGGAGGACCACTACGGCACGGTGCTGCGCGACGCGATGTGCACGGACGACGGCGATCCGGCGGGCGTCTACTTCGGCAACCGCAACGGCGAGGTGTTCGCGTCCGCGGACGACGGCGACACATGGCAGCAGCTCGCCTCACATCTGCCGGACGTGCTGTGCGTGCGGGCCGCGATCGTCGGATGAGGCGAGGAGGACCTCGCACAACCTGAACGGTGGGGCCGGGGCGGTTGCTCAGAGGTGGGGTGCCGTTGCCCGGATGCCGGCGAGTACCACGCCGACGATGCGCTCCGCGTCCGCGCGGGTGAAGGGGCGCATGCCGCGGTTGGCGATGAGGTGCACCGGGCCGGAGATCATCTCGCCGAGGAAGGCGCTGTCGACCGGGGGGAGTTCGCCCC
>NZ_JBHUQX010000461.1:0-6936 GCF_042674225.1 Streptomyces sp. NPDC056948 | reverse complement strand
CGGACGGGCTGTGGGGGCGAGCCCGGCTTCTTGGCTGACCGTGTCGGGTGGTGGGTGGGCATAGGCCGGGGGTCCAGGGGGCGGAGCCCCTGGTGCCGTGCGCGCACGAGGGTCAGGCGACCGTCGCCGCCTCCACCAACGCCCGCATCACCCGCACGTCATCCCCCATCTCCGGGTGCCACTGCACACCCAGCACCCACCCCGGGTGGGTCGGCAGTTCCAGTGCCTCGATCGTCCCGTCCGCCGCGTGTGCCGACGGGACCAGGCCCTCGCCCAGCCGGTCCACGGCCTGGTGGTGATACGTCGGTACGAACGTCTCCTCCGGCACGACACCGCCGTACAGACTCCCCGGCACCGGCTTGACCGTGTGGCCGCCGAAGACGCCCACCTGCTCCGCGTGCCCGTCGATGTGCTGCACCAGCGTCCCGCCGAGCGCGACGTTCAGCAGCTGCATGCCCCGGCAGATGCCCAGCAGCGGCACCCCCGCCGCCAGCGCCGCGTCGATCAGGGCCAGCTCCCACGCGTCCCGCTCCCGCGCCGGCGGCCCGGTCCGTGGCTCGCGCTCCGCCCCGTAGCGGACCGGCTCGACATCCGGTCCGCCCGCGATGACCAGCCCGTCCAGCCGGGCCACGACATCGGCCGCGTGCAGCGGGTCGTCCGGCGGAAGCATCGCGGCCAGGCCGCCCGCCCGCCGCACCAGCCGCGGGTATCCGGCAGGCAGCAGTGCCGCCTCCAGCTCCCACACGCCCCAGCGCGCACCGGACTCCAGATACGTGCTGACCCCGATCAACGGCCTGGACACAGAACCTCCCTCACCTCGACGCCTCGGTCCGCCTCAGTCCCGTGACAACTCTGCCTCGGCCGCCGCCAGCGCCGCGAACTCCTCCTCCGGTGCCTTCGCCACCAGCCGCTTGCGGCTGTACAGGCCGAAGTACCCCACGGCGACGACGTACACCACGAGCGCGATGACCGCGGCCGTCACATCCACCAGGAACGTGGCCACCAGCGCCGCACAGGCCAGCACCAGGGCGACCGAGGAGGTCAGCACCCCGCCCGGCGTACGGTACGGCCGCGGCAGCTCCGGCTCGCGGCGGCGCAGCACGATGTGCGACAGGGACATCAGCGCGTAGGAGATGGTCGCGCCGAAGACGGCGATGTTCAGCATGCGGGCGCCGTTGCCCGACAGCGCCGCCAGCAGGAAGCCGATCGTGCCGGGCACCAGCAGGCCCAGGTACGGCGCCTTGCGGCGGCTGGTGAGGGACAGGAAGCGGGGCAGGTATCCCGCGCGGGACAGGGCGAAGAGCTGGCGCGAGCCCGCGTAGATCAGGGAGAAGAACGAGGCCACCAGGCCGGCCAGGCCCGCGTAGTTCACGATCCGGCTCAGTGTCGTCGCCTTGCCGCCCGGCTGCAGCGCCTCGACCAGCGGGTTGCCCGCCTCCTGGATCGCCGCGGAACCGCGTGCGCCGGCCGCCGCGAAGAACGTGACCACGGCCAGCACCACCAGGATGCCCATGGACCAGCGGATCGCCTTCGGCAGCGTACGGGCCGGGTCCCTGGTCTCCTCGGCGGCCAGCGGCACCCCCTCGACGCCCAGGAAGAACCACATGCCGAACGGGAACGCCGCCCAGATGCCGAGCAGGCCGAACGGCAGCCAGGAGCTGGATCCCGCGGCCGAGGCGTCGACCGGCATGTCGTCCAGCGACGCGAAGGAGAAGTCGGGCAGTGCCGCCAGCGCGAACACGATCAGGGCGGCGACCGCGATGCCGGTGACGACGAAGCTGAACCGCAGCGCCTCGCCCACACCCCACAGATGGATGCCGAGGAAGATCGCGAAGCAGACCAGGTACATCGGCCAGCCGGACTCCAGGCCGAACAGGCCCAGCGACTCGACGTAGTCCCCGATGAAGATGACGATCGCGGCGGGTGCCAGGACGTACTCGATGAGGATCGCCGTACCCGTCAGGAAGCCGCCCCAGGGGCCCAGCGCCCGCCGGGCGAAGCCGTAGCCGCCGCCCGCCGTGGGCAGGATCGAGGACAGCTCGGCGAGGGCGAAGACCATGCAGGCGTACATCGCGCCCATGAGCACCATGGCGATCGCCAGGCCCCCGAAGCCGCCCTCGGCCAGGCCGAAGTTCCAGCCGGAGTAGTCGCCGGAGACGACGTAGGCGACGCCGAGGCCGGTCAGCAGCACCCAGCCGGCACTGCCGCGGCGGAGCGCTCTGCGTTCCAGATAGTCGTCGCCCTCGGCGGCGGGAGTGGTGGTGGGTTCCTGGGACATGGGCAGACTCCCCAAGGGGCGGCGGACACGGCGTCGAGCGGGCTTCGACTCAATGGAATGAGGCCATACCTTTGCGGTGCCGACCGAGGGAAGGCAAGACCCGTGCGTTAATCGCCCGTAAATCCTCACCCCGCCGGAACACGGCCCGGCTCAGCCGAGGAACCCGCGCAGCAGCGCCGCCGTCCCTCCGCAGTGCTCGCGCATGATCTCCCGCGCCTGGTCCGCGTCGCCCTCGATCACGGCCTCCACCAGGGCGGTGTGCTGCCGCTGGGAGTGCTCCAGGTTGCGCACGAGGAGCGGGATGCAGTCGAGCAGGTCGTTGACGCTCGCGCGGACGCCTGCGTACTGGGCCGTGAGCGTGGGCGAGCCGGACAGCTCGGCGAGCGTGAGGTGCAGCAGCGTGTCCAGGCGGCGGTAGTCGGAGAGCGGGGCGTCGTGTGTGCGCGCCAGGGCATCACGGAGCCGCTCCGCCTGCTTCTCGTCCAGTCCGTGCGCCGCGCACAGCCCGGCGGCGCCCACCTCCAGCACCTCCCGGAAGCGCAGGACGTCCTCTATGTCCACCTCGGCGACCCGACGCCGCAGCTCGTCCTCGCCGCCGGCGTCCGTGCGGGGCCGTACGAACGTCCCGCCGTACCGGCCGCGCCGTGACTCGACCAGACCCTGGTCCTGGAGCACCTTCAGCACCTCCCGCAGCGTCACCCGGCTGATCCCCAGCCGCTCCGCCAGCTCCCGCTCGGCCGGCAGCCGCTCACCCCCCGGCACCAGTCCCAGCCGTACGACCTGAAGGATCTGCTCCAGCGCCTCCTCGAAGCCGTTGCCCGCGCGCACCGGGCGCAGCACCGGCGTCAGCCCGTCCCGCACCTCGCCCCCAGGTTCCTCCGGCATGTGGCCGTACCCCCTTCCCAAGCAATGGTTCTCCGCAATACCTTATGGCTCCCGGCGGATCCAAGGAGCCTAGGAGGCCCTCCCGTGGCAGACCGCACACCCCCGCTGAGCGTCGAGGAGCTGCACGCCCTCGTCGCGGGCGGTGAGATCGACACTGTCGTCCTGGCCTTCCCCGACATGCAAGGGCGGCTCCAGGGCAAGCGGTTCGCCGCCCGCTTCTTCCTCGACGAGGTGCTCCAGCACGGCACCGAGGGCTGCAACTACCTGCTCGCCGTCGATACCGAGATGAACACCGTCGAGGGCTACGCGATGTCCTCCTGGGACCGCGGCTACGGCGACTTCGCGATGCACCCGGACCTGAGCACCCTGCGCCGCGTCCCCTGGAACGAGGGCACGGCCATGCTCCACGCCGACCTCGCCTGGAGCGACGGCTCCCCGGTGGTCGCCGCGCCCCGCCAGATACTGCGCCGCCAGTTGGAGCGCCTGGCCGAGCTCGGCTACACCGCCCAGGTCGGCACCGAGCTGGAGTTCATCGTCTTCAAGGACAGCTACGAACAGGCCTGGGACGCCGGCTACAGAGGCCTGACCCCGGCCAACCAGTACAACATCGACTACTCGATCCTCGGCACCGGCCGGATCGAGCCCCTGCTGCGCCGGATCCGCAACGAGATGGCGGCGGCCGGCCTCACCGTCGAGTCCGCCAAGGGCGAGTGCAACCCCGGCCAGCACGAGATCGCCTTCCGCTACGACGAGGCCCTGGTCACCTGCGACCAGCACTCCGTCTACAAGACCGGCGCCAAGGAGATCGCCGCCCAGGAGGGCATGTCGATCACCTTCATGGCCAAGTACAACGGGCGCGAGGGCAACTCCTGCCACATCCACCTCTCGCTCGCGGACGCGGACGGCGGCAACGCCATGGCCGGGGGCGGCGAAGGCGGCATGTCGGACGTCATGCGCCACTTCCTCGCCGGCCAGCTCGCCGCCCTCCGCGACTTCTCCCTGCTCTACGCCCCCCACATCAACTCCTACAAGCGGTTCCAGCCCGGCTCCTTCGCCCCGACCGCCGTCGCCTGGGGCCACGACAACCGCACCTGCGCGCTGCGCGTGGTCGGCCACGGCCGCTCCCTGCGCTTCGAGAACCGGCTGCCCGGCGGCGACGTCAACCCCTACCTCGCCGTCGCCGGACTCGTGGCGGCCGGGCTGCACGGCATCGAGCAGAAGCTGGAGCTGCCCGAGTCCTGTCCCGGCAACGCCTACACCGCCGACTTCGCCCACGTCCCCACCACCCTGCGCGAGGCCGCCGAGCTCTGGGAGAACAGCCCCGTCGCCAAGGCCGCCTTCGGGGACGAGGTCGTCGCGCACTACCGCAACATGGCGCGGGTCGAACTGGACGCCTTCGACGCCGCGGTGACCGACTGGGAGCTGCGCCGCTCCTTCGAACGCATGTGAGGCCCCTCTTGTCTTCCGAGCACCTCCTGGAAGTACTGAACCCCGCGACCGAGGAGGTCGTCGCCGCCATCGCGGCGGCCGGCCCGGCCGACGTCGACGCGGCCGTCACCCTGGCTACCCGGGCCCAGACCGTCTGGGCCGCCCTCGCGCCCGGCGACCGCGCCCGGCTGCTGCGCCGCTTCGCGGCCACCGTCGACGAGCACCTGGAGGAACTGGCCCGCCTGGAGGTCCGCGAGGCCGGCCACCTCATCGGCAACGCCCGCTGGGAGGCCGGCAACGTCCGGGACCTGCTGGACTACGCGGCCGGGGGAGTGGAGCGGCTCACCGGCCGGCAGATCCCGGTGCCCGGCGGCCTGAACGTCACGATCCTCGAACCGCTGGGCGTCGTCGGCGTGATCGCGCCCTGGAACTTCCCCATGCCGATCGCCGCCTGGGGCACCGCCCCCGCCCTCGCGGCCGGCAACGCGGTCATCCTCAAGCCCGCCGAGACCACGCCCCTCACCGCGCTGCGCCTCGCCGAACTCGCCCTGGAGGCAGGGCTCCCGGAGCATCTCCTCCAAGTCCTGCCGGGACACGGCGCCGTCGCGGGCGAAGCACTGGTACGGCACCCCGGCATCGCCAAGATCGTCTTCACCGGCTCCACCCGCACCGGGACGCGCGTCGCCGCGCTCGGCGCCGAGCAGGTCAAGCCGGTCACCCTCGAACTCGGCGGCAAGAGCCCCAACATCGTCTTCGCCGACGCCGACCTCAAGACCGCCGTCGACCCCTTCTCCTTCCTGGACAACTCCGGCCAGGACTGCTGCGCCCGCACCCGCATCCTGGTCCAGGAGCCGGTCTACGACGAGGTCCGCGAGCTGCTCGCCGACGCCCTGTCCGCCGTGGTGGTGGGCGACCCGGCCGACGAGAAGACGCAGATGGGCCCGCTGATCTCCCGGCAGCAGCTCGACCGCGTCCGGGGTTTCGTCCCCGAGGGCGCCCCGGCCCTGCGCGGCAGCGCACCCGGGGGGCCCGGCTTCTGGTTCCCGCCGACCGTGCTCACCGGCGAGCGGCCCGACTCGGCGGCGGCCTGCGAGGAGATCTTCGGCCCCGTGGCCGTCCTGCTGCCGTTCACCGACGAGGCGGACGCGATCCGCCTGGCCAACGGCACCCCCTACGGCCTCTCCGGCTCCATCTGGACCCGGGACGTCGGCCGCGCCCTGCGCGTCTCCCAGGCCGTGCGCGCCGGCAACCTGTCCGTCAACTCCCATGCCAGCGTCCGCTACTGGACCCCGTTCGGCGGCTACAAGCAGTCGGGCGTCGGCCGCGAGCTCGGCCCCGAGGCCCTGGCCGCCTTCACCGAAACCAAGAACGTCTTCATCAGCACGGAGGGCCCCGCACAGTGACTGCTCAGGACACCATCTGCCGCCGTCTGGTCGGCCGCACCGCCGTCGTCACCGGAGCCGGCAGCGGCATCGGCCTCGCCGCCGCGCGCCGCCTCGCCTCCGAGGGCGCGCACGTCGTCTGCGGCGACGTCGACGAGGTACGCGGCAAGGCCGCCGCCGAAGAGACCGACGGCACCTTCGTCAAGGTCGACGTCACCGACCCCGAGCAGGTCGAGGCCCTCTTCCGGACCGCCTACGACACCTACGGCAGCGTCGACATCGCCTTCAACAACGCCGGCATCTCCCCGCCCGACGACGACTCCATCCTGGAGACCGGCCTGGAGGCCTGGAAGCGCGTCCAGGAGGTCAACCTCACCTCCGTCTACCTGTGCTGCAAGGCCGCCATCCCGTACATGCGGCGCCAGGGCCGGGGCTCGATCATCAACACGGCGTCCTTCGTGGCGAGGATGGGCGCCGCCACCAGCCAGATCTCGTACACGGCCTCCAAGGGCGGCGTCCTCGCCATGTCCCGCGAACTGGGCGTGCAGTTCGCCCGGGAGGGCATCCGGGTCAACGCCCTCTGCCCGGGCCCGGTCAACACCCCGCTCCTCCAGGAGCTGTTCGCCAAGGACCCGGAGCGCGCCGCGCGCCGCCTGGTGCACATCCCGCTGGGCCGGTTCGCCGAGGCCGAGGAGATCGCCGCCGCCGTCGCCTTCCTGGCCAGCGACGACTCCTCCTTCGTGAACGCCACCGACTTCCTGGTCGACGGCGGGATCGCGGGGGCGTACGTCACCCCCCTGTAGGCCCTGGCTCTAGAGTGCCGGGATGAGCATGACGCCTCCGCCCGGCTGGTATCCCGACCCGCACGGCCCCCAACTGGAACGCTGGTGGGACGGCACGGCCTGGACCGAGCACCGCCGTGCGCCCGGGGCCACCACCGGCCCGGTGCCCCCGCCCCCGGGC
>NZ_JBHUQX010000460.1:0-6942 GCF_042674225.1 Streptomyces sp. NPDC056948 | reverse complement strand
GTCCCGGGGAGGGGACCGGGCCGCACTCGGATCAGCTCAGGCCATCAACGGTGGTGCGGACCTGCGAGATGATGTCGGCGGGGATCGGCGCGTAGTCGGCCTCGGTGAGGATCTTCTGGCCTTCCTCGGAGGCGATGTAGCGCAGGAACGCCTTGGTGGCGGGCAGCGTCTCGGCCTTGTTGCCCTTGTCGCAGACGATCTCGTAGGTGACGAGGACCATCGGGTAGGCGCCCTCGGCCTTGGTGCCGTAGTTCAGCTCCAGCGCGAGGTCCTTGCCCGTGCCGACGACCTTGGCCTCGGAGATGGCCTTGGTGGCGTTCTCGACGGTGGCCTTGACCGGCTGGGCGGCGCCCGTGTCGAGGTCGACGGTCTTCAGGCCGTCCTTGGCGTACGACAGCTCGAAGTAGCCGATGGCGCCGTTGGTCTGCTTCACCTGCTGGGCGACGCCGGAGGAGCCGGAGGCGGACTGGCCGCCCTTGGCCTGCCAGGTCTTGCCGCCGTCGTAGGGCCAGTCCTTCTTGGCGGTGTCGATCAGGTACTTGGTGAAGTTGTCCGTGGTGCCGGAGTCGTCCGAGCGGTGGAACGCCTGGATCTTGAGGTCCGGAAGCTTCGCGTCGGGGTTCAGCTTCTGGATCTGCGGGTCGTTCCAGTTGGTGATCTCGTTGTTGAAGATCTTCGCGAGCGTCGCCGCGTCCAGGACGAGGTTGTCGACGCCGTTGACGTTGTAGCCGACCGCGATCGGGCCGCCGACCATCGGCAGGTTGATGCCCTGGCCGCCGGTGCAGACCTTCTTGGAGGCCGTCACCTCGTCGGGCTTCAGGGCGGAGTCGGAGCCCGCGAAGGCGACCTGGCCCTGGGTGAACGCGGTGACGCCGGCGCCGGAGCCGCCGCCCTTGTAGTTGATCTGCGTGCCCTGGCAGGCAGCCGTGAACTGCTTGACCCAGGCGTCGATCGCGTTCTTCTGCGCGGACGAGCCGTCGGCCAGCAGCTGGCCCGTGGCGTCGTCGCACTTGATGCTGCCCGGCTTGGCGGCCGCGGACGAGCCGCCGCTGCTGGTGCCCGTGTCGTCGGAGCCGCACGCCGTGAGGGCCAGGGCGCCGGAGACGGCGAGAGCACCGAGAGCGAGGGCCCGCCGGTTCATGCGCTGAAGCTTCACTTGAGTTCCTTCCAGGAGCCGCCGTCCTGATTCGGCGGCGTGCGGAGAGTCCGGGTGACGCGCGACGCTGACACGCGGCTGGCGCGGTTCGCGTCGGGTAAGGCTGAAATTAGGCAGATCAGGTGAAGCCGCCTATGGCCATAAATGAACGAGGGGTGAACCCCTGCCGAAGGTGTGGTTAGGTCACGGAACGCTTACGGGGAGAGCACGTGGGGGTTCCGCTTTCCGGAGCGGGTAACGCGAGCAGCGCGTCGACCAAGGGGCGGTCGTGGGGCTGCGTCAGACGGGCGCGGGCGGCGGCGGGTGTCAGCCACAGGACCCGGTCCACCTCGTCCGACGGGGAAAACTCGCAGGATATCGCCTCGGCCGCCCAGTAGCGGACCTGCTTGGGGCGGCCGTTCGCGAGGTAGCGCTGGGTGGGCAGCTCGGTGCCCGGCACGGCCCGGCAGCCCGTCTCCTCCGCCACTTCGCGCAGGGCACCGGCGAGTGCCTCCTCGTCGCGCTTGAGCTTGCCCTTCGGCCAGGACCAGTCGTCGTATTTCGGCCGGTGGACGAGGCAGACCTCCAGCTCGTCCGTGACGGGCGAGCGGCGCCACAGGACGCAGCCGGCCGCCTGAACCGTGGTGTCGTCGGGGGAGCTCACCTGACCGCCTCCTCGGTGGCGTGGCCGGTCATGACGTGCTGACGGTTGCCTTCTGCCAGCACTGCTGGAACGCGAAACGGGCCCCCTCGACCTCGTGGCGCTGGTCGGCGTGGAGCACGCCGAGGGCGTACGCCGTCGCGGGGGCGATGCGGGGGGTGCGGGCCGCCTGGGCCGCCGCTGCCGCCGCCTCCGAGGCGTCGCGGTGGCGGTTCAGGGCCTGGCCGGCGGAGAGCAGACGCAGGTCGACGACGGCGTTGCCGTTGGGCTCGCCGCGCAGGGCCTCGCGGGCGTAGCGGTGCAGGCGCAGAAGCAGCCGGACCTGGTGCCAGGGGGCGTCCTGCGGGTGCGGGACCGTGTCCGGGGACAGGCCGTGGACGAGGGCCGCGGCGTTGTACGGGTTCCCCGCGGTGACGAGGGGCAGGGCGGCCACGGCGTCCGTGAGGCGCCCCTCGGCAGCCGTGGCGAGGGGGCGCAGGTCCGTGGTGCCGGCGCTCTTGGTGAGGGGGACCTCGCTGGCCAGGACCGCGACCTTGTCCGCGATGGCGTGGAAGCGGCTGCTTCCCAGGGCCTGCAAGGCCGTGGAGTGGGCCCGGGTGCGGGCGAGGTTGAGCTGGCGGTCGAGCAGGGCGCCCGCTTTCGCCGCCCCCACGGTGAGATTGCCGCGTTCCGGTGCCGAGGTCGGGTGGGCCGGGCCACCGGCTTTGGCGGGTGCCGCCGCGCCCCCCGTCTGGGCCGGGAACGCCGTGGAGCCCGACAGGCGGTGCAGCGCGCTCAGCAGGCGCTCCAGGCGGGCGGTGTACGCGTGCTCCATGGCCAGGGTTCCCGAGACCCAGGCCAGTTCCGGGCGCATGCCCTCGCACCAGTCCGTGTCCAGGAGCGACTGGAACGTGTGCAGGCTGGCGCTGATACGGCGGGCCGAGCGGCGCAGGGCGCGCGCCGCGTCGGCGGACCCCTCCGAGCCGCCCGCGCCCGACCCCGTCTCGCGGTGCAGGCGCAGCGCTCGGAGGAACTCCGTGGCCTGGGCCCGCAGGTAGCCCGCGAGGGCGTCCCCGGTGGGGGCGGGTCCGACGGGCCTGGACCGGGGATCCGTCGGGTCAAGGTGTCGCTGTGCCACGCCGGCGCCTCCGCGCGTCTATGAGCATCTCCTGGACGTTGCGCAGAGGCTGGCCGTCCGCGTCGGTCGCATGCCGGGTCCAGTCGCCGTCCGGGCCGAGGTGCCAGGAGGCGGTGCCGTCGGACATACCGGTCTCCAGCAGCCGGTTCAGGGCTGCCCGGTGGGCCGGGTCGGTGACCCTGACCAGGGCCTCTATCCGGCGGTCGAGGTTGCGGTGCATCATGTCGGCGCTGCCGATCCACACCTCGGGCTCGCCGCCGTTGCCGAAGCCGAACACCCGGGAGTGCTCCAGGAAGCGGCCGAGGATCGAGCGGACCCGGATGTTCTCCGAGAGGCCCGCCACGCCAGGGCGCAGCGCGCAGATGCCGCGCACCCACACGTCCACCGGCACGCCCGCCTGGGCAGCGCGGTAGCAGGCGTCGATGACGGCCTCGTCGACCATCGAGTTGACCTTGATACGGACGTGCGCGGGCCGTCCCGAGCGGTGGTGCTGTATCTCCTTGGTGATCCGCGCGACCAGGCCGTCGCGCAGCGACTTGGGGGCGACCAGGAGACGGCGGTAGGTCTCGCGGCGGGAGTAGCCGGAGAGACGGTTGAAGAGGTCCGAGAGGTCCGCGCCGACCTGGGGGTCGGCCGTGAGCAGGCCGAGGTCCTCGTAGAGGCGGGCCGTCTTCGGGTGGTAGTTGCCGGTGCCGACGTGGCTGTAGCGGCGGAGCGTCTCGCCCTCCTGGCGGACCACCAGCGACAGCTTGCAGTGGGTCTTCAGGCCGACCAGGCCGTAGACCACGTGGCAGCCGGACTCCTCCAGCTTGCGCGCCCACTTGATGTTGGCGTGCTCGTCGAAGCGGGCCTTGATCTCCACCAGGACCAGGACCTGCTTGCCGGACTCGGCGGCCTCGATGAGGGCGTCGACTATGGGGGAGTCGCCCGAGGTCCGGTACAGGGTCTGCTTGATCGCGAGGACGTCCGGGTCGCCCGCCGCCTGCTCCAGGAAGGCCTGGACGGAGGTGGAGAACGAGTCGTACGGGTGGTGCAGCAGGACGTCCCGCTCCCGGAGCGCGGCGAAGATGTCCGGCGCGGACGCCGACTCGACCTCGGCGAGGTCGCGGTGGGTGCCTGCGACGAACTTGCGGTACTTCAGCTCCGGCCGGTCCAGGGAGGCGATCCGGAACAGGCCCGTGAGGTCCAGCGGGCCCGGCAGCGGGTACACCTCGGCCTCGCTGATCTTCAGCTCGCGCACCAGCAGGTCCAGGACCTCGCGGTCGATGGACTCCTCGACCTCCAGGCGCACCGGCGGCCCGAAGCGGCGCCGCATGAGCTCCTTCTCCAGGGCCTGGAGCAGGTTCTCCGCGTCGTCCTCCTCGACCTCCAGGTCCTCGTTCCTGGTCAGGCGGAAGGCGTGGTGCTCCAGGACCTCCATGCCCGGGAACAGCTCCTCCAGGTGGGCGGCGATGACGTCCTCGATGGGGACGTAGCGGCCCGGGGAGCTCTCCAGGAAGCGGGACAGCAGCGGCGGCACCTTCACACGGGCGAAGTGCTTGTGGCCCGTGACCGGGTTCCGCACGACGACGGCCAGGTTCAGGGACAGGCCGGAGATGTACGGGAAGGGGTGCGCCGGGTCGACCGCCAGCGGGGTCAGCACGGGGAAGATCTGGTGCCGGAACAGGGTGAACAGGCGGGCCTGCTCCTTCTCCTGCAGCTCGTTCCAGCGGACCAGGTGGACGCCCTCCTCCGCGAGGGCGGGGGCGACGTCCTCGTGGTAGCAGGCGGCGTGCCGGGCCATGAGCTCGCGCGAGCGGGCCCAGATCATCTCCAGGACCTCGCGGGGCTGGAGCCCGGAGGCGGAGCGGGTGGCCACGCCGGTGGCGATACGGCGCTTCAGACCGGCCACCCGGACCATGAAGAACTCGTCCAGGTTGCTGGCGAAGATCGCGAGGAAGTTGGCCCGCTCCAGCAGGGGGGTGTTCGGGTCCTCGGCGAGTTCGAGAACGCGCTCGTTGAACGCGAGCCAGCTGCGTTCCCGGTCGAGGAACCGGCCCTGCGGCAGCTGGGGCCCGTCGAACGGCGTCTCCTCGTATGCGTCGAGGTCGGCATCGATGTCGGGTTCGAGGTCGGAGACGGCCGCCGCGATGGTGTGCGGGCGGTGGGCTGCGATGGAGCCCACGGAGGGCTGCGCGTGCTGGACCTGTGCCTGGGTGTTCGGCTGGCTCATGGACCCATTCTTCCGCGCCGCGAGCATTACGGGCGCGTCGGACAGCGCGGGCGGGAGCGGGGACGTCACATGAGTGTTCCCGTTCCCCGCAGGCCCCTCTCGGGGTGGCGAAGGCTCTGGCACGGCGGGATTCATTGGCCGACTGTCGCAAGCTCGTCTGAATCGATGGTTACGGAGACATGACGTGCGGGATAGCGGGGGGCGGCTCGCGGGGGTCCGGAGTTTGCCCACAGGCTGTGGATGGTCCCTGGTGTCCCGGCGTGTCCCGGCGTGCCCGGAGTGTCTCCGAGTGGGGAAGGGGCCAGAAGAGGGACGGCTGGGGCCGGGGACGGGCCGGGGCCGGGGCCGGGCCGGGCCGGGGTTGGGGTGGGGGCTCGGGTTGGGGCTGGAGCTGCGGCTGGGGCTGGGGTCACCGTAGGCCCGTCGGTGCTCGGGGGGCGAGTACGGCCACGGGGCCGGAAAAGTCGTGCGTGGTTTCGTGAACCGTTCGCACCGGGTGGTCCGATGAGGAGATGTGAGCGAAACGAGAAGCGACGGGGAGCTGCTGCGGGCCATCGCCGTGGATGCCGACCGGCGCGCCTTCGAGGAGCTGTACCGGCGGTACGCGCCGTGGCTCCGGGCCCGGTTGCGGGGGCGGTGCGCCGATCCGGGGGTCGTCGACGACGTCGTACAGGAGACGTTCCTCGCGGTGTGGCGGGGCAAGGCCCGCTATCGCGAGGACGAGTGCTCCGCGGACGCGGCCGGGTGGCTGTGGCGCATCGGGTCGCGGCGGCTGGTGGACGCGCTGCGCGGTGACGGGGCACGGGGGCGGCTGCGCCAGGCCCTGGCGCGGCTGCGGCACCGGGACGAGGCGTCGGCGGAGGAACGCGTGCTCGCGGGGGTGGAGCACGGGGACCTGGCCGGCGCCCTCGTCCGGCTGTCGCCGGAGTTGCGGGCGGTGCTGCAGGCGACGGTCGTCGACGGGCTCACCACCCGGGAGGCGGCCGTACTGCTCGGAATTCCGCCGGGGACGGTCAAGACGCGGGCGATGCGGGCCCGCAAGCAGTTGCGGGAGGCGTTGGCATGAGTTGGCACGTGCCGGAAGAGGACCTGCGCGCCTATGCGCGAGGGGAGTTGGCGGCGCCCGCCCTGTGGTCCGCCGATGCGCACCTGGGGGCCTGTGCCCGGTGCCGGGCGGTGCTGGGCGAGGTCAGTGACCCGGTCGCCCTCGACGCGGGGTGGGAGCGGCTGGACGCCGAGCTGGACGCGCCCCGGACGGGGGTGCTGGAGTCCCTGCTCGTGCGGCTCGGGGTGCCCGGGCACACCGCGCGGCTGCTGGCGGCGGCGCCGGTGCTGCGGCGGTCCTGGCTGGGAGCCGTCGCCGCCGTGCTGCTGCTGAGCGTGGTGGCGGGGCACCTCGTGCGGGGCGGGGAGTCCCCCACGCTGTTCCTCGCGCTCGCGCCGCTGCTGCCGCTGGCCGGGGTGGCGTTGTCGTACGGGCCCGCGATGGATCCGACGTACGAGATGGCCGTCGTCGCGCCGATGCACGGGTTCCGGCTGCTGATGATCCGGACGGTGGCCGTGCTGGGCATGGTGCTCGGCCTGAACGGGCTGGCGACCCTCGCGCTGCCCGCGTACGGGCTGCATGCGCTGGCCTGGCTGCTGCCCGCGCTGGCGCTCACCGCGACGGGCCTCGCGCTGACGCCCCGGCTGGGGCCGGTGCTCGCGCCGTCGCTGGTCGGCGGGGCCTGGGTCGGGCTGCTGTTGCTGGCCGATGCGCTGCGAGCGGGCGCGCAGGCGCCGCTCGCGCCGTTCACCGTGGCCGGGCAGGGCGTCGC
>NZ_JBHUQX010000459.1:0-6946 GCF_042674225.1 Streptomyces sp. NPDC056948 | reverse complement strand
CTCCCGCATGGAGTCCGGCCCGCGGCGTGTTCAAGCAGAGGTCAGAGGGTCTGCAGCGTCACCAGAGTGATCCTGAGGTCGTCCTTCGCGCCTTCCACCTCGATGCGCACACGCTGCCCGGGGCGCAGCAGCCTCAGACCCCCCGCGTCGAACGCCGGCGCGTCGAAGGGCACCGGGGTGCCGTCGTCCAGGAGCACCTGCCCGCTGCGGCTTTCGGGGTCGTACGTGTACGCGGTCGCCTGCATGGCCGCAGCCTACTGCCCGGGGATCAGCAACCGCGCGGCGGCCGCGGCCGTATGAGGACCGACCCCCAGGGCCAGCGCGTTGCGCAGGTCGTCGCCGGTGTCCACGTCCTGGCGTACGGAATCCACGTCGGCGAGGCGCAGTTCCACGGCCCCGGACGCGCGGTGCCGGGCCCGGGAATCGGTGCCGAAGGCCGGGAGCAATTCACTTCCCGGGCCGGCGGCCAGCAGGGTCGTACCGATTGCGGCCGCGTCCGGCAGAAATGCGCGCGGGAATTCAGTGGCCGCATCGAGTACCCGAGTCAATTCCGGCGGGCGCAGTGCCGGCAGATCGGCGTTGAGCGCGGCCACCGGACTTCCCGGGCGAGTGGACCGTATGATCCCCGCCCCGTGTGCGAGAGCGGCGTTGAGGCCGCTTCCCGGCTCGTCGGGGATGATCGCGGCGCCGAGTACGGCCAGCTCACGGCCCGCCCGGGCGTCGTCCGTGACGACTGCCACATCCCGTACCGCGGGGCAGGCCAGCGCGGCCGCCACGGTGTCCTGGGCGAAGGCGAGCGCCAGGCCGGGCCGCAGCCCGTCGTCCGCGGTGTCCGCAAGCCTGCTCTTGGCCTGGGCCAGGGGTTTCAGGGGTACGACCAACGTCCACTGCACAGGTGTTCCGTCCCTCTCTTGTCGCGGTCATTGTCACCCGGGGCATCGGGCGGCGGGCGGGTCGGGGCGTACGGTGTTCTCGACAGACCGGCGGCCTGGGGCGACACTTGTGCGGCCCCCCGGTGGCTCCCGCTTCAGGCCCTAGAGGAAGGTGTCCGCGTGCCCCGCCGCAGAATCGGCTTCTGGTACCGCTTCGCTGCGGTGATCTGCAAACCGCCGCTGGTGGTTCTGCTCAGGCGGGACTGGCGCGGAATCGAGCACATTCCGGCTGATGGTGGATTTATCACCGCGGTGAACCACAATTCGCACATCGATCCCTTCGCTTACGCGCACTTTCAGTACAACACCGGGCGCGTCCCGCGATTCCTCGCGAAGAGCGGGCTTTTCAAGAGCGGATTCGTCGGGGCCGCGATGCGAGGCACCGGGCAGATCCCGGTCTACCGCGAGAGCACGGACGCGCTCAGCGCATTCCGGGCCGCGATCGAGGCCGTGAACCGCGGTGAATGCGTCGCCTTCTATCCCGAGGGCACTCTCACCCGCGACCCGGAAGGCTGGCCCATGACCGGCAAGACCGGGGCGGCGCGCGTCGCCCTGGAGACCAAGTGCCCGGTGATCCCCGTCGCCCAGTGGGGCTGCAACGAGCTGCTGCCGCCGTACGCGAAGAAGCCGCACCTCCTGCCGCGCAAGACGCACCGCGTGCTCGCCGGACCGCCCGTGGACCTCACACGGTTCTACGACCGGGAGATGACCGCGGATCTCCTGAAGGAAGCCACCGAGGTCATCATGGCCGCCGTCACCTGTCACCTCGAGGAGATCCGCGGGGAGAAGGCGCCCGCCACGCCCTACGACCCGCGCCGGGAGCGGATCGAACAGCGGCGCCGCACCCAGGCGCAGACACCGCGGGGCGGGCAGGAATCGGTGCAGTCCGTGCAGTCGGCGCAGGAAGAGGGGCTGGGCAAGTGAGCAAGCCGGTCAAGGCGGCGGTCCTGAGCGCCGGTTCGTGGGGCACGGCGTTCGGTATGGTGCTCGCCGACGCGGGGTGCGAGGTCACCCTGTGGGGGCGCCGTCCGGAGCTCGTGGAGGCGATCAACTCCACCCGGACCAATCCCGACTACTTCCCGGGCGTCGAGCTGCCGGAGAACGTACGGGCCACCACGGATCCCGCGGAAGCCGCCGCGGACGCCGACTTCACGGTCCTCTCGGTCCCCTCGCAGACGCTGCGCGGCAACCTCGCCGAGTGGAGCCCGCTGCTCGCCCCGCACACGGTCCTCGTGTCGCTGATGAAGGGCGTCGAACTCGGCTCCGCGATGCGGATGAGCGAGGTCATCGACGACGTCGCCAAGGTCGGTCCGGACCGCATCGCCGTGGTCACCGGCCCCAACCTGGCCCGGGAGATCGCCGCGCGGATGCCGGCCGCCGCCGTGGTCGCCTGCACCGACGAGGCCGTCGCCCAGCGGCTCCAGGCCGCCTGCCACACGCCGTACTTCCGCCCGTACACCAACACCGACGTCGTCGGCTGTGAACTCGGCGGCGCGGTGAAGAACGTCATCGGGCTGGCCGTCGGCATCGCGGACGGCATGGGCCTCGGCGACAACGCCAAGGGCTCGCTCATCACCCGCGGTCTCGCCGAGACCACCCGGCTCGGCATGGCCCTGGGCGCCGACCCGCTGACCTTCTCCGGACTCGCGGGCCTGGGCGACCTGGTGGCCACCTGCTCCTCGCCGCTGTCCCGCAACCACACCTTCGGTACCAACCTCGGCAAGGGCATGACCCTGCAGGAGACCATCGCGGTCACCAAGCAGACCGCCGAGGGCGTCAAGTCCTGCGAGTCGGTGCTGGATCTGGCCAAGCGGCACGGAGTCGACATGCCGATCACCGAGACGGTCGTGGAAATCGTGCACGAGGGCAAGCCTCCGGTCGTGGCTCTCAAGGAGCTGATGTCGCGCAGCGCGAAGCCCGAACGACGCTGAGCGACGCGACGCCGGGGGCGCTGTATCCCGGCCTTACCAACGGGTACCCTCAACCCGATATGAGCACCGAGAACCTCCCCCAGAGCCCCGAGCAGCCGCCTCGCAAGCCGCGTGTGGCCGTCGTGTTCGGCGGGCGCAGCTCCGAACACGGGATCTCCGTGGTCACCGCTGGCGCCGTCCTCAAGGCCATCGACCGGACCAAGTACGACGTCCTGCCGATCGGCATCACCCAGGACGGCCGCTGGGCGCTCACGGCGGACGAACCGGAGCGGATGACGATCGTGGACCGGCGCCCGCCGAGCGTCGACGCGCTCGCCGAGTCCGACGAGGGCGGAGTGATCCTCCCCGTCGACCCCGCCAACCGCGAAGTCGTCTACAGCGAGCCGGGATCGGTGCCCAAGGCGCTCGGCGAGGTCGACGTGGTCTTCCCGGTGCTGCACGGCCCGTACGGCGAGGACGGCACCCTCCAGGGCCTCCTGGAGCTCTCTGGTGTCCCGTACGTGGGTTCGGGTGTGCTCGCCTCGGCCGTCGGCCAGGACAAGGAGTACATGAAGCGGGTGTTCACCTCCTTCGGGCTCAAGGTGGGCCCGTATGTGGTGGTCCGCCCGCGCGAGTGGGAGCAGTCCGCCCCGAACGGGGACAAGGGTGCCGCCGCCCGCAAGAAGATCGTCGACTTCGCCGGCGAGCACGGCTGGCCGCTGTTCGTGAAGCCCGCGCGGGCCGGTTCGTCCATCGGCATCACCAAGGTCGACGACCTCTCCGGACTCGACGAGGCGATCGCCGAGGCACAGCGGCACGACCCGAAGATCCTCGTGGAGGCCGCGCTGCGCGGCCGCGAGATCGAGTGCGGCGTCCTCGAGTTCGAGGACGGCCCCCGGGCCTCCGCCCCCGCCGAGATCCCCTCTCCCGAGGCGCACGCGTACTACGACTTCGAGGCCAAGTACATCGACTCGACGCCGGGGATCGTGCCCGCGCCTCTGACGCCGGAGGAGACGGCCGAGGTCCAGCGCCTGGCGGTCGACGCCTTCGACGCGGCGTCCTGCGAGGGCCTGGTCCGCGCGGACTTCTTCCTCACCGAGGACGGCGAGTTCGTGATCAACGAGATCAACACGATGCCCGGCTTCACGCCCATCTCGATGTACCCGCAGATGTGGCAGGCGAGCGGGGTGTCCTACCCGGAGCTGGTGGACCGCCTGGTGCAGGCGGCACTTCGCCGTTCGACGGGCCTGCGCTGAATCGACCGCGCGTCGCAGGAGGTGTCAGGAGGCGATCCCCTCGGGGATCGCCTTTTTCACGGCGGAGGCAAGATCGATCAGCACCCCGGAGCTGTCCGGCCCCTCCGGCACGCGCACTTCCACGTACGCCTCCCGGTTGGCGGTGGTGAAAACGTGCCCTCCGTCGCCCCGTTCCTCCATCAGCCAGTCCACCCCGTTCACACCTCCGGCGACCGCGTCCGGATCACGTCCGTCCGCCACCTTCGGATCGACCATCTTCGGCGGCTGCGGAACACCGCAGCGCAGTATGATCGCCGGGCTGCCCCAGCCCGCCGTCAGCGCCGACGCGGGCTCGGGATCCTCGCGACGCTCACCGTCCACCTTCGCGGGCAGTACCTTGTCCAGGTTCCGGCACAGTTCCATGGCCTTGGTGCCCGGACTGGGAACCGCCGCCGACGCGCTGTCGTCTGCTGAGGAGCAGCCCGCGGCAGTGATCAACAGCGCGAGAGCGGGCAGGCGGAACATGCGGAAGACAGAACGGTGCCGGTGACGGAAAGAGTTCACCGGCACAGGGTAGACGGGGGCTAGATATGGACGACCGGGCAGGTCAGGGTGCGGGTGATGCCGTCCACCTGCTGGACCTTGGCGACCACCAGGCGACCGAGGTCGTCGACGGTGTCGGACTGGGCCCGCACGATGACGTCGTACGGTCCTGTCACGTCCTCGGCCTGGACGACCCCAGGGATCTTGCTGATCGTCTCGGCGACGGTCGACGCCTTGCCGACCTCCGTCTGGATCAGGATGTACGCCTGTACCACGGAACCTCCAGGGCGGCCACGAGGATCATGTGGGGAAAAGGAACGCCACGGTATCGCGTCGCCGCTCACCACGGGGAGACCCGCGGGGACCGGGTCTTGCGCGCCGGGGTGCAGGTCCGGCAGAACTTGACGGTCATGTCGACCGTAGCGAGGCACGAGACGCCTCGCGACCGGGCATGGACAGGGACAGAAGGGGAGAAAGGGCGATGAAGGGCACTGTTGGTGAGCTCGGTGAGTTCGGGCTCATCAGGGAGCTCACCTCCCGTCTGACCACCACCCCGGCGGTCCGGGTCGGCCCCGGCGACGACGCCGCCGTGGTGGCCGCGCCCGACCGCAGGGTCGTGGCCAGTACGGACATCCTGGTGGAGGGCCGGCACTTCCGCCGGGACTGGTCGACGGCCTACGACGTGGGCCGCAAGGCGGCCGCGCAGAACCTCGCCGACATCGCCGCCATGGGCGCCGTACCGACCGCGCTGCTGCTCGGTCTGGTCGTCCCGGCCGAGCTGCCGGTGACTTGGCCGAGCGAGCTGATGGACGGCTTGCGCGACGAGTGCCAGGTGGCGGGTGCCGCCGTGGTCGGCGGTGACGTCGTACGCGGCGACTCGATCATGGTGTCGATCACGGCGCTCGGCGATCTGCGCAACCAGGAGCCGGTGACGCGGGCGGGCGCGCAGCCCGGTGACCTCGTCGCGGTGACCGGCTGGCTGGGCTGGTCGGCGGCCGGGTACGCGGTGCTGTCGCGGGGGTTCCGCTCGCCGCGCGCGTTCGTGGAGGCCCATCGGCGCCCTGAGCCGCCCTATCATGCGGGTCCGGCCGCCGCCGGGCTCGGGGCGACCGCGATGTGCGATGTGAGCGACGGGCTGATCGCCGACCTCGGGCACATCGCCGAGGCCAGCAAGGTGCGGATCGACATCCGCTCCGGGGCGATCGACATCCCGACCCAGATGAACGACATCGGGCAGGCCGTCGGCGTCGACCCCATGCAGTGGGTGCTGACCGGGGGAGAGGACCACGCGATCGTGGCGACGTTCCCCTCGGACGTGAAGCTGCCCGCTCGCTGGAAGGTCATCGGCGAGGTCCTCAACCCCTCGGCGCTGCCCCAGGTCACGGTCGACGGGGCGCCGTGGACCAGCAAGGGCGGCTGGGACCACTTCGGAGACATAGAGTCATGATCCCCAACGTCCTCACTGTGGCAGGCTCCGACTCCGGCGGAGGCGCGGGCATCCAGGCCGACCTGAAGACGATGCTCGCGCTCGGCGTGCACGGCATGAGCGTCGTCACGGCGGTGACCGCTCAGAACTCCCTCGGTGTGCAGGGGGCTTGGGAGCTGCCCGTGGAGGCCGTGCGGGCCCAGTACCGCAGTGTCGTCGACGACATCGGCGTCCAGGCGGTCAAGACCGGGATGCTGGCCTCCGCGGAACTCGTGGAGGCGGTGGCCGAGTTGCTCGCGGGGACGGACGCCCCGGCGGTCGTCGACCCGGTGGGCGTCTCCAAGCACGGCGACTCCCTGCTCGCCGCCTCGGCGCTGGACTCCGTCCGCACGAAGCTGCTGCCGGTGGCGACGGTCGCCACCCCGAACCTCGACGAGGTGGCCCAGCTCACGGGGGTGCGGGTCGAGTCGGAGGAGGAGCTGCGGCGGGCCGCGGCGGCCGTGCTCGGGTACGGGCCGCGGTGGGTGCTGATCAAGGGCGGGCACCTGCCCGGGGACGCCGTCGATCTGCTCACCGACGGCTCCGAGGAGCACTGGCTGCGGGCGCCGCGCCATGACAACCGGCACACGCACGGTACGGGCTGCACCCTGGCTTCCGCGATCGCCGCACAGCTCGCGAAGGGGCGGTCCGTGCCGGAGGCGGTGACGGCGGCCAAGGAGTACGTCACGGGGGCCGTCGCGGCCGGCTTCGCGCTCGGCGGGGGCATCGGGCCGGTGGATCACGGCTGGCGGTTCCGGGCCGGGTTCTGAGCATCCGGCTCTTGCGGTTGGCTCTTGCGTTCGGCTGTTGCATTCGGCTGTTGAATATCCGGGCACGGCAAAGAGCCGGTCCACCTGAGGT
>NZ_JBHUQX010000458.1:0-6950 GCF_042674225.1 Streptomyces sp. NPDC056948 | reverse complement strand
CGCCAGTACTAGCCATCACCCCTTTGGGGAAGACTCCCCTTTCGCTCCGGACCCGGAGGTCCGGCTCGGGCCCGGGACATCCCGCCCGGGCCCGAAGGCCTCGTACAGCCCCGCGGGCTCACGGCCGCGAGCGCAGCCCCTCCAGCAGGATGTCCAGCAGCCGGGCCGAGGCGGCCGCCTGCTGCGCCGCGTCCGGCAGCGAGGGCGCGGCCGTCGCGATCACCAGCAGTACGTCCGAGACCGACACGTCCGGCCGCAGCTCACCCGCCGCACGTGCCCGCTCCACGAGCTGACCCACGACCTCGAGCAGCGCCGACGCCCCGGCGTCGTCCTCCGCGGCGACCGCCGGTACCGCGGCGACCGCCACCGGCTCCTCCGGAACCAGCCGCAGCTCCGTCGTGCCCGGCTGCGTCCGCTGCTGCGGCACCCGCGCCTGACCGGCACGGTCCTCCTCGACCGAGACCCGCAGCACCTGCGGCGGCAGCAGCCGCCCGGCGCCGGAGGCCACCGACGTACGCAGGAAGCGCGACAGGGCCGACCACGGCTCGTCCTCCTGCCCGAGCGCCGCACGCGCCTGGTCGGTCAGCCGGGAGGTCTCCTCCTCGGCTATCCGCCGCACCAGGACGTCCTTGCTCGGGAACCGCCGGTACACCGTCCCCACACCGACCCGCGCCCGCCGCGCCACGTCCTCCATCGGCGCGCCGTACCCCAGCTCGCCGAAGACCTCGCGCGCCGCACGCAGCACGTGCTCCAGATTGCGCTGTGCGTCCACGCGCAGCGGTGTCGAGCGCGGGCCGTCCCCGCGTCCGCTGCCCACCGCCGCGCTCAACGTCGCGCCACCCGCCGTAAGAGCGGATGCGGACGACCAATGAGAATCCTGAACATGCATACGCATTCCCCCGGTAATGACGTCTCCCCCCGGAGACTCCCCGCCATTCGATGCCGGGACGGGGGAACAGGCCCGGGTCCGCGGGCCCGCCCGTCGCGGACCCGGTGAGCGCATCCCCCTACACCCCGTCGACACACGAACATAGTTGAGAGGGAGTCAATTCAGAAGGGGCACGTTCCGCACGGAGCGCCCACCGATCGGAGTACGGGCCGTATACGTCCTGAATGTGCCCCTGCACGCCCCCCGTACCACCCCCGCTGACCTGCGGGTATCCATCACAGCTCGATAATCCGGCCAACTCCGCGCGCTCTTCCGCTCCGGTCACACAATTGGTCGAGGCTGTGGACAAACGCAAGCGACGGGTGCGTCATGGGATGGTGAAGGAACGTGCGCGCATTCTCGTTGTCGGTGGCGGCTACGTCGGGATGTACACGGCCCTGCGCCTGCAGCGCAGACTGAAACGGGAACTGGACCGGGGCGAGGTCGAGATCACGGTCGTCACACCCGACCCGTACATGACGTACCAGCCCTTCCTCCCCGAGGCCGCCGCCGGCGCCATCTCGCCCCGGCACGTCGTCGTACCGCTGCGCCGTGTCCTCGACCGGTGCCGTGTCGTCATCGGCGAGGCGACCGCCGTCGACCACGCGAAACGCACCGCCACCGTCAGCACCCTCGCCACCGAGGAGGAGGGCACGGGCGGAGAGCGGCTGGCCTACGACGAACTCGTCCTCGCCCCCGGCTCCGTCTCGCGCACCCTTCCGGTCCCGGGCCTCGCCGAACACGGCATCGGCTTCAAGACCGTCGAGGAGGCCATCGGCCTGCGCAACCACGTCATCGAGCAGATGGACATCGCCTCCTCCACCCGCGACCCCGCGATCCGCGACGCGGCCCTCACCTTCGTCTTCGTCGGCGGCGGCTTCGCCGGTGTGGAGGCACTCGGCGAACTGGAGGACATGGCCCGCTACGCCGCGCGCTACTACCACAACATCCAGCCCGAGGACATGAAGTGGATCCTCGTCGAAGCCTCGGACCGCATCCTGCCCGAGGTCGGCGAGGAGATGGGCCGCTACACCGTCACCGAACTGCGCCGCCGCAACATCGACGTACGTCTGCGGACCCGCCTGGACTCCTGCGCGGACCGGGTGGCGGCCCTCAGCGACGGCGCCCGCTTCCCCACCCGTACGGTCGTCTGGACGGCCGGCGTGAAACCCCACCCGGTCCTCGCCGCCACCGACCTGCCCCGCAACGGCCGCGGACGGCTCAGGTGCACGCCGGAACTGACGATCGAGGGCACCACGCACGCGTGGGCGGCGGGAGACGCCGCGGCCGTCCCCGACGTCACCGCGGAGAAACCGGGCGGAGAGTGCGCCCCCAACGCCCAGCACGCCGTCCGCCAGGCCCGGGTCCTCGGCGACAACATCGTGCACGCCCTGCGCGGCGAACCCCTCACCACCTACACCCACAAGTACGTCGGCTCGGTCGCCTCCCTCGGCCTGCACAAGGGCGTCGCCCACGTGTACGGACGCAAGCTCAAGGGCTACCCCGCCTGGTTCATGCACCGCGCCTACCACCTCAGCCGCGTGCCCACCTTCAACCGCAAGGCGCGCGTGCTCGCCGAATGGTCCCTGGCCGGCCTGTTCAAACGGGAGATCGTCTCCCTGGGTTCACTCGAACACCCCCGGGCGGAGTTCGAACTCGCGGCCGGTGGAAAGCCTTCTCAAGACCCCCCGCACAACCCGAAGGGGTCGTCCTGACCGGACCCAGGAACTCCACCGGCCGGCCCGGCGTCTGACGGATGCCGGTCCGGTCCGCACACTGCCAGACTGGTCCACCACCGTGGGCGTGCCACCGCTCGCCCCGGTGCGGGCCCCCGGGGCCCCGGCCGGTTCCGGTGCCGGCCGCCGACGACTACACGAGGCAAGGATTCGTGAACTTCACGCGCTGGAGCGCCCGGCTCCCCGGAACGCAGCGCCGCGCCGCAGCGCGGACCGAGCAGACGGCCTCCCCGGACCGGCGGGGGGACGGCTCCGTACCCGCCGCCCGCGTCGAACAACTGACCGACGAGGCATCGTCCGTACCCGCCGTCGACGAGCTGCGGGTGCGCGAGGTCCTCGACCGCGTCCCCTCCCTCGTCGCCCTGGTCCACGGCCCCGACCACCGCATCGCCTACGTCAACGACGCCTACACGACCGCCTTCGGCGTACGCCCCCTGGGCGAACGCGCCCGCGAGGTCCTCCCTGAACTGGACGCCCTCGGCCTGTTCCCCCTCCTGGACCAGGTCCAGCGCAGCGGCAAGCCCCGCACGGTGAAGTCCCGCAAGGCCCCCGACGGCCGCTCCTACACCTTCACCTGCACCCCGGTCGCCCAGGGCGACGGCGGCAGCGAAGGCCGCGGTGTCCTGGTCTTCGCCACCGACGTCACCGACCACGCCGAAGCCGCCGAACGCCTGCGCGCCAGCGAACGCCGCCAGCGCGAAACAGCGGTGACCCTGCAAAGATCTCTGCTCCCCCAGGAACTCGAAGAACCGGACGACCTGCGCGTCGCCGCCACCTACCACCCCGGCGGCACGGAGGCCGCGGTCGGCGGCGACTGGTACGACGTGATCACCCTGGGCGGCGGCCGCACGGCCCTGGTCATCGGCGACGTCATGGGCCGCGGCGTCCGGGCGGCAGCGGTGATGGGCCAGCTCCGCACGGCCGTCCGCGCCTACGCCCGCCTCGACCTGCCCCCGCACGAGGTCCTGCAGCTCCTCGACGGCCTGGCAGCCGAGATCGACGCCAACCAGATCGCCACCTGCGCGTACGCGGTCCACGACCCGAACGAGGGCAAGCTGGTCTACGCCTCGGCCGGCCACCTCCCCATCCTGGTCCGTGACGAGACCGGCACGGTCCTGCGCGCCGAAGAACCCACCGGCCCCCCGCTCGGCACCGGCGGCTGGATGCACTCCTCCGGCTCGATCCCCCTCAGCCCCGGCTCCACGGCCGTCCTCTACACGGACGGCCTGGTCGAGCGCCGGGACGCCGACCTGGACGAGGGCATCGCCGCCCTGGAACGCGCCCTGGCCGGCGCCACCGGCACACCCCAGGTCGTCTGCGACCGCCTGGTCCGCTCGGCCGGCGTGACACCCGACCATGACGACGACGTGGCCGTCCTGGTCCTCCAGCACCCCGCCCGCACGGGCGCGGAGGGCGAGCTCTTCCGCAACGCCGCCCTGGAACTCCTGGGCGGCGTGGAAGCGGCCCCACGCGCGCGTGCCTTCGCCTCCGGCGTCCTGACGAGCTGGCGCTTCCCCGCCGACCTGCACGACCTGGGCGTCCTGGCCACCAGCGAACTGGTCGCCAATTCCCTCCAGCACGGCACCCCGCCGATGCGCCTGCGCCTGCGCCGCACCGACCGCCGCCTGATCATCGAGGTCACCGACGGCGACGACCATCTCCCCAGGCGCCGCCGCGCGGAACCGGGCGACGAGTCGGGCCGCGGCATCGCCATCGTCGCCACGATCGCGTCGAACTGGGGCTGCAGACGCACCCCGGGCGGCGGCAAGGCGGTGTGGTGCGAATTCGCCCTGCCACGCACCCAGACGACCTAGCCGGCGGCCGGCGGATCAGACGTCAGCGGAAACGGGAGCCCCACCCCGCGCCACGACCCGGCTCTTCACGAGCCACGGCTGATCCTGCGCCTCGGTCAGTTGCCGCCCCAACCGCACGGCAAGGACGGTGATCCCGAGGGAGAACACCAGGAACGCCACGATGTACGGCGCGTGCAGCGAGGCCCCCAGCGGCCCGCCCACCGCCGGCCCGACGGCCAGCGCGAGCTGCTTCACCAGGGCGAACGCCGAGTTGTACTGCCCGGCCATCCCCTCCGGCGCGAGATCAGCGACCAGCGGGGCCACGGTCGGCGACAGCATCGCCTCGCCCAGCCCGAACAACGCGTACGTCGAGACGAACGCGGCCGTCGCCATCTCCTGGCTCCCGTTCCCGAGCCCCGCGTACCCGGCGACGGCCCACGCCACGGCCCAGATCAGCCCCACGGCCGCGATCACCCGCGACCGCCTCCGGCGCTCCACGAACCGCAGCACCGCGAACTGCGCGATGACGATCACCAGCGTGTTCGCCGCCAGCGCGCTCCCCAGCGCCGACGTCGATATCCCGGCGGCCTCCACCCCGTACGCGCTCAGCCCCGACTCGAACTGCCCGTAGCAGGCGAAGAACAACACGAAGCCCAGCACACAAAGCTGCACCATGGCCCGATTGCCCAGAAGCTGCTTCCAGCTGCCCCGCCCCGACGCCACCGGCGCGTCCTCGATCCGTGGAGCATGCGGCGTCCGCATGGTCGCCATCACCACGACCAGCAGCAGGAACATCGCCGCCTCGATCGCGAAGAGGAGGGTGAAGGACGCGGCACTGGTCGTGTCGACCAGATGACCACCGATGAGGCCACCGACACCGAGCCCGAGGTTCTGCAGGAAGAACTGCATGGCGAACGCCCGCGACCGCGTCTCCGCCGTCGAGCAGTCCACGATCATCGTGGCCAGCGCCGGCTGCATCACGGCCTGCCCGGCTCCCAGCAGGGCAGCCGACACCAGCACGGCCGCCGCACTGCTCGCGATCCCCAGACTCAGGGCACCCATGGCGGCGGTGATCAGGGCGGTGAGCAGCACCGGCAGCGGGCCGCGCCGGACGATGGCCCGCCCGGCGAACGGCAGCACGACCAGCGCGGCCACAGCGAAGACGGCGAGCACGAGACCCGCCGTCATGGCTCCCAGTCCCCGCACCTGCGCCACATAGACGTACAGGTACGGGACCGTGAAGCCGAGCCCGAACGCGCTGAGTGCGTTACCCACGTGAATCCGGCGCATCGCTGCGCCCATCGCCCTGGTCACGTTCACCTCTCTCACAAGTTAGGAGTGAAGACTTCGAAACTAAACTTCGAAGCTAAAGAGTACATACCCAAGGACTTCAAGGCAAAGAACGTCCGTGCCATACTGCCGTCATGGGCGACACCCCCGGCCCCAGCGAGCCGACCCTCGAAGAACAGATCGCCGCGTACCAGCGCGAGTTCCAGGACCTCGACCCCCAGGTGGAGCAGATCGTCTCGGCCCTCTCCCGCCTGAACCGCCGCATGAACGTCGCCTACGGCCGTCAGACCTCGGCCCTCGGCATCAGCAACGCGGAGTGGGAGGTCCTCAAGGCCCTCGTGCTCTCGGGCGCTCCCTACCGTCTGGGCCCCAGTGACATCGCCAAGCGCCTCGGCCTCACCCCGGCCGCCATGACCCACCGCATCGACCGCATGGTCGGCGAAGGGCTGGTTACCCGAGAGCGAGACGAGTCCAACCGCGTACGAGTCATCGTGGAGCTGACATCCGAGGGGCGTGAGAAGTGGCTGGAGGCAATGCGCCTGGCGACGGTCTTCGAGGAGGACCTGCTCCAGGACCTGTCCCCCGTGGAGCGCACCGCGCTCGGCGGCGTCCTGACCCGCCTGTTGCGCAGAGTGGAGGACGCCCAGCCGGACGCCGGCGGCCGCCTCTCAGACCTGGACTGACGGTCACACAAAAGATCTTGACAAGGGCCGCTTGACACCCCCCTGCCTGATCCGTAAAGTTCTTCGGGTTGCCGCGGAGCCGTAACGGTTCTGCGACGGCACTTTCGCCGCACTAGCGGCACCCAACCATTAGCAAGATCGCTCCCAACGGGGTTGTTTCGGCGTGCCCGAATTCAATTCGAATTGGGACTCGACGGCCTGATCGACTCGACATCGGCTCGATTTGGGAAACGGCGAGAGACCGCGCTAAGGTTGGACACGTCGGAACGGCCCAACAGCCGCAAAGACAACCCCCACTGACTGGGGATCAGGGCCGAAAGGATCTGATAGAGTCGGAACCGCCGGAAAGGGAAACGCGGAAGCGGGAACCTGGAAAGCACCGAGGAAATCGGATCGGAAAGATCTGATAGAGTCGGAAACGCAAGACCGAAGGGAAGCCCGGAGGAAAGCCCGAGAGGGTGAGTACAAAGGAAGCGACCGTTCCTTGAGAACTCAACAGCGTGCCAAAAGTCAACGCCAG
>NZ_JBHUQX010000457.1:0-6954 GCF_042674225.1 Streptomyces sp. NPDC056948 | reverse complement strand
CCCGGCCACCAGGACGGTGGCGGCGGGCGGGGGCGTCGTGGGCGGATGTGCGGGGCGGGGCTAGTCGGCCGTCACATCCGTCAGCTTCCACCGCTGGTTGGCTCCGGAGTTCGGCTGCCACACGCCGACGGACGCGCCGTCGTTCGTGGACTGGCCGGAGACATCGGGCAGTTGACCCGTAGCGGCGTTGACGAGGGTCCACGTGCCGTCGCCGGTCGACGACATGATCCACTCGGTTGCCTTGTCACGACGGCCCTCGTCCGGCTCGGCCACTAGTGCGCCGTTGCGGATGGCCAGGCGCTTGTCCTCGCTCGACTCGGTGAAGACGTACCGCTTGCGGTTGTCGCTCCCGCGGATCTGCTCCACCTTCCACTGCTGACCGCTCGGGTCGGACGCGTTCGCGCTCCGGATGACCAGACCCGTGCCGTTGTCGGCGATGGTGAGGTCCTTGCCGCTCTGGGCGCCGGTCAGGCGGTAGGTGTGGCCCTTCCGGAGCTCCGCCGCGTCCTCGGCCTTGCCGGAGACTCCCTTGACGAGGAAGGACGTCACGGACTGGGCGGGCACGGTGAGCGTGGCCGACTTGCCGCTGACACGGACGGCCTTCTGCTTCTCGAGCTTGCCGTCGGCGCTGGTCACCACCGGGGTGACCGTGGCGCGGGAGGAGACCCGGCCGAACTTGGACAGGTCGAGGGTGACCTCACGGGCCTCGGCCGTGCTGTTGACGTGGACGACCGTCGCCGCGTCGCCCTTGCGGGAGACCGCCGCCGTGCTGGACGTGTCGTTCGTCTTGATCAGCCGGTCGCCGGGCTTGATGTAGTGCGTGAAGTTGCGGGCTGTGTCGAACTTGGTGTTCGTGTAGATCGGGCAGGACTCCAGCGTGTCCTTCGAGGTGCAGCTGAACGGGAGCTGGATCTCGCCCCAGTTGCCGCCCTTCGCGGACTCGCCGCCCGGCTTCATGTTGTCGTAGTCCTCGACGGGCTGCCAGAACACCCAGGCCTTGGGCTCCAGTTCCCGGAGGTCGTCGACCATGCGCTGGGCGAGGCCCAGCCCGGGCCGCATGTCCGTGAAGCTCTGGCCGTCGCCCCAGTCGCCCTCGACCTCGCTCATCCACAGCGGCTTGTCGGCGGCCTTGGCCAGGTCGCGGACGGTGGTGCGCTGGCCCGTGCCGTAGGTGTGCACGTTCATCTGGTCGACGAGGTCGCGCACCTCCTGGGGGTAGGAGTTCCAGTTGGTGGCGAAGGTGCCCGGGTTGGTCTCGTCCATCGCCGAGATCTTCGCGTCCGACTTGGACTTCTTCAGCACCGGGCCCAGCGCCCGCAGCACCTTCTGCTGCATCTCCGGGCCTATGTGGGCGCCCTCCTGGCGCCCGCCGGTCGGCTCACCGTCCGGGCCCAGCTTGGTGCCCCAGTAGTCGGTGTTCGGCTCGTTGAAGGCGTCGAGCGTGTCGACCTTGATGCCGTGCGCCTTCTCCAGCCGCTCGGTCGCGCCCACCAGGTACTTGGCGAAGTCCTCCACGGACTCCGGCTTGAGCTGGTCCTTGCCCGCGTCGAAGTTGCCGGAGACGTAGCCGCTCTCGGTCATGAACCAGGGCGGGGAGTTGCTGAAGGTCTCCCAGTGGGTGATGTCCTTCTTGATGCGGTCGACCCACCAGCGCTGCGTCTTGTCGGCGTTCTTGTTCCAGTCGGCCGAGTCCTCGGCGTCCCACCAGTCGACGTCCTCGCGGGTCGTGCCCGCCGGCGCCTTCCACCAGCCCTCGACGGCCCCGCCGGCCCGCAGGTAGTCCTTGACGTCCGGGGCGTTGCCGCCGCCGATGTTGTAGCGGGCGATGTTCAGCGCGAGGCCCTCGTCGCCGAAGAGGAGCTTGTAGAGCTTCTCGCGTACCGCGGGCGGGTAGTCGCCGGTGGCGTTGGCGAACCAGACCAGGCTGGTGCCCCAGCCCTCGAACTTGTCCCCCGAGTAGGAGGGATCGGGCCGGACGGTGACCCCGGCCGCGGCGCTCCGAGACGTCGTCTCGGCGTGCGCGGCGGGCAGGGTGGTCGTGGCCAGGACGGTTCCGGTCGCCAGGGCGGTGACGCCGATGGCGCCGAGGAGCCTTCTCTTACGGGTGCGGTGTGCCATCTCGAGTACTCCAGGGCTCTGGTGCGGGTGGCGCCTTCTCGTACGGCTTCGGCTGTTTTCTACTGTTTTCTGCTAGGCAATGTTTACGTAAACATCCACTGGCGGGATGTCTACACTGTCCGAATCTCAGGGGTCAAGGAGTCGTTCCGGACCTAAATTTTCGCGCCGGTCTCGCCGGTCGCGCGGCGAGGAGAGCGAGGGGCAGGTGGGCACAGTGGACGGCGAGAGCGAACCGATGGGCACGAGCCGTACGAGAAGGCGCGCGGCCCGCCCCCGCCAGGGCGCGTCCATGGCCGACGTCGCCCAGCTCGCCGGCGTCTCCTCCCAGACCGTCTCCCGTGTCTCCAACGGCTTCCCGGGCGTCACCGAGGACACCCGCCGGCAGGTCCTGGCCGCGATGCGGGAGCTGGGCTACCGCCCCAACAGCGCGGCCCGGGCGCTGCGCCGGGGCGAGTTCCGCACCCTCGGTGTGATCACCTTCTCCCTCTCCACGATGGGCAACATCCGCACCCTGGAGGCCATCGCCACCTCCGCGGCCCAGCACGGCTACGCCGTCACGCTGCTGCCCGTCGCCGTCCCGACCCAGGACGAGGTGAACGGCGCCTTCTCCCGTCTGGGCGAACTCGCCGTGGACGCCGTCATCGTCATCATGGAGATCCATCTCCTGGACGCGGCGACGGTCTCACTCCCGCCCGGCGTGCAGGTCGTGGTGGCCGACTCGGACGCCGGCGACCGCTACACCGTCGTCGACACCGACCAGGCGGGCGGCGCCCGTGACGCCGTACGGCATCTCCTGGACCTCGGCCACGACACGGTGTGGCACCTGGCAGGACCCGACGGCTCCTTCGCGGCCCAGCGCCGCGCCAACGCCTGGCGCGACACGCTGAGGGCCGCGGGCCGGGTGACGCCGCCCCTGGTCCGCGGCGACTGGTCGGCCGAGTCCGGCTACCGGGCCGGTCTGCGGCTGGCCGACGAGCCGGACTGCACGGCGGTGTTCGCGGCCAACGACCAGATGGCCCTGGGCCTGCTGCGCGCCCTGCACGAACGTGGCCGCCGGGTCCCCGACGACATCAGCGTCATCGGCTTCGACGACATCCCCGAGTCCGCGTCCTTCCTCCCGCCCCTCACCACCATCCACCAGGACTTCGCCCAGGTGGGACGACTGTGTGTGGAGGGGGTCCTGGACAAGATGCGGCAGGACGGGGCGGAACACGGCACGACGTTGGTGCCTACGCGGTTGGTGCGGCGGGAGAGTACGGGGGTCCGGCGGCGGGGGTAGGGCCGGGCGTCAGCCGGTGGGCGGGGTGAACTCGGGCTGGTCGAGGACCCGCAGCCAGCTTCCGTCCGGCTGGCGCCGGACCACCTGCGCGCGGGCACCTGCCCCGTCCTTCGGCGGGGTCGACGTCAGGGCGATGTCACCGCTGACCAGCGTCGGCAGGGGCGCTTCCGGCTCGAAGACGGGGCGGTTGGCCAGCACCTTCTCCCACAGCACGCGGATCGCGTCCCGCCCCACCGTCCGCTCACCGGGCGGATAGGCCAGCACCGCGTCCTCTTCGTAGAGCGCGGCGACCCCGGCCGCGTCACCGGCGTTGGACCGCTCGACGAACAAGCGGGTGAGGTCCTCGGGCCGCAGGGCCTTCTCGTACTCCGGCATGGCGGGTCTCCTGAACGTCGTCGAGGTCGATGCCTCCATCCAGCGTGCTCACCCTCGGATCAGAAGTCCAACAGATGGATCTACTGGAAACTAGAATCACCGCTCATGGAACTGAGGCAGCTCGAATACTTCGTCGCCGTCGCCGAGGAACAGAACTTCACGCGGGCGGCCGAGCGGGTGCACATCAGCCAGTCCGGCGTCAGCGCTCAGATCCGCCAGTTGGAACGAGAACTCGGTGCCGAGCTGTTCGACCGCTCGGCGCGCACCGCCACCCTCACCGCGGCAGGCAGGGCGGCGCTCGACCACGCGCGGGCGACACTCGCTGCGGCCGGGGCGGTGGGCCAGGCAGTCGACGACGTCACCGACCTGATCCGGGGGCAGCTCGTGGTCGGGATGGTCATCGGCTGCACCCTCACGCCGCTGTTCGACGCGCTCTCCGCGTTCCACCGCGCGCATCCGGGGGTCGAGCTCTCCCTGCTGGAGGACAACTCCGACCGGCTCGTCGAGGCGGTGCGCGCCGGCACCGTCGACCTGGCCCTCGTCGGAACCGCGACGGCCGCCCCCGAGGGGCTCGAGGCGCTGACGCTCATCAGCGAGCGGCTCGTCGTAGCGGTGGCGGCCGGGCATCCTCTGGCGCGGCAGCGGCGGGTCGTTCTGCGCGACCTGGTCGCCCACCCGGTCATCTGCATGCCCCCGGGCACCGGCCTGCGCACACTCTTCGACCGCGCCTGTGCCGCACAGGGCCTCCACCCCACGATCGCCCTGCAGGCCAGCGCCGCCGACGCCATCGCGGACCTCGCCACCCGCGGCCTCGGCGTCGCCGTCCTCAGCGAGTCGATGGCCACGAGCTATGGCGACCGGATCGTCGCCCGCGTCATCGACGACGTGACAGCACCGGCGCTGCTGGCCCTGATCTGGAAGGGGACGCACGGTCCTGCGGTGCGTGAGCTGCTCGGGCATTGCGGGCGGGCGTTCGCGTGAGTCACCTCCGGGTCCGTGAAGGACCCGCGCACTACTGCCAGGTCGCGGTGTCCGGGTCGATGCCGTGGGCGCGTGCGCCGGCGTCGACGATGCTGCGGAACCACGTGGCAAGGCCGGCGCGGATGCCGTCGTAGTGGGCGGCGAATCCCGGGTCGGCCTCGTACATGCGGCCGAGACAGACCTGCATCTGCCTGGTGAGGGGAAAGTACGAGGCGAAGACTTCCCGGTGCCGCTCGACGAGTTGATTCGCCTCCGGGCTGCCCGGTGTGACGCCGGCGTCCATCGCATCCCCGAGGGCGCGTTCGAAGCCGGCGACGGCGTCGGCGATGTCCTGCCATTCCTCCGGACCGCGAGAGGCTGAGCGTTCGGCGTACTGCCGCCATTGCGTCGTGTCTCCGTAGCGCTGACGGGCTTGGGCGGGCCCGTCCGGGTCCCACTGAGGGCCGAAGATCGCGGCCTGCTGCTCGGCGGTCAGCAGCGGGCCGCGCTCATGGGCGTCGATCATCCGGTCCAGTCCGGCACTGAGCTGCTGGAGACGCTCGATCCGTTCACCCACCTGGGTGCGCTGCGCGCGCAACGCACCGGGCACGTCCGTGGTCGAGTCGTCCAGGACCGCCTGAATCCTGTCCAGGCCGAGACCGACCTCCCGGTAGACGACGATGCGGTGCAGGCGTTCCAGATCACCCGCCGTGTAGAGCCGGTATCCGGCAGCCGTGCGCAGCGACGGTCGCGCCAGGCCGATCTCGTCCCAGTGGTGCAGCGCGCGGACCGTCACGCCCAGCCGCGCCGCGACCTGACCGACGGTCAGACCATCGGCGTCAGCGGTATCAGGCATGCTCCTCATTGTCGCCGCGACCGACGCCCGGCGGGGTGATCCCGACGGCTGCGAGGTTCCGCGCTTCCTGACTGTCCGGATCAAAGGGCTTCGCCGCGGTGATGACGATCCGTGCGTTCTCGGGGGTGATCACCACGACATCGCGGGTGTTCCAGGGAGTGTCCCGTGGACCGTCGACCGAGTCCGGGCACAGCGTACGGCAGGCCTCGACCAGGGAATCGACCTGGCCGAGCACGCACGCGAAGCTGAAGCTCATCGCCGGTGCCTGCTCCGGAACGCTCTCCGCCGGGACGAGGAGTACGTCCTGGAACGCCCACCGGCGCAGATGCACCACCCTGCCGGGGATGCCGAACAGCTCGATGAACCCGAGCCCGCGAGTCCAGAAGTCCACCGACGCCGCCAGATCGCTCGTGGGGATCGTCACGAAGGCGGGCATCCCGTAGATGCCGCGGAACGGCTCCGGCGGAACCGCGTCCGGGCCGGGGGCGGGCACGGGACTCGTCTCGAACGCGTCGTAGTAGTCGCTCATGCACACCACTCTCCGGCCTCACGCAACGTGAGGGTCAAGCCGGATTTCTCGGCTCCCGGCCTGCCCCGACGATGCTCGAAATCCAGTGGAGCAGCGCCGCTGTGCGCCATTACCGTGCTGCCGACCCAGGTCGTCTGAGCAAGGACGTGCCGTTGTACACCGTGTGAGACCTCCCGAGAGCTGATCTGTCGCGCGTCGCGCATATGCGCCGCGCCGCTTTTTGCTGCGGTCTTCTCACTGGAACCGGTGTACTTCTGTGCTCGAAAACTGGGTGGTCATGCCCACCTGCCTGCCACTCGTCCTCCGCCGTTGCCATACGTGCGCGTCCGAACGCTTCCGGGCAAACGGCAAGTTTCGCGTCAACGCCCACCACAAGCTGCTCGACGCCTGGCTCCTCGTGCTCTGCACCGCTTGCGGGGAAACGGCAAAGCTCACCGTCCTGGAGCGGATGCATGTGCGCTCCGTGCGACCTGAGCTGCTGGACCGGCTGCACGACAACGATCCTGGCCTGGCAGCCGAGCTGCTCCAGGATCCGGTCGTGCGGCGCCGCAATCGCATCGCCCTCGACTGGGACAACGCCTGGCGTCTCGACACCGGCGGATCGGATCATCCGGACCGCGAGGTGATCGACGTATCGGTCCGCTTCGCGGCGCGGATCCCCGTCCGGCCGGTGCGGCTGATCGCTGAAGGCTGCGGTCTTTCCCGGGCCGAGGTCGAGAGACTGATCATGGAGGGGAAGGTCGTTTCGGCAGTCCGGCTGAGCGGCAAGCTCTCCGGCGACTTCACCTTCACGCTCAAGCGCTGAGCCCTCCCCGGGGCCAGGGCCTGTCCGGCAGA
>NZ_JBHUQX010000456.1:0-6964 GCF_042674225.1 Streptomyces sp. NPDC056948 | reverse complement strand
CTTCGCGGACTCGACGCTTCTGAATCTGCTGATCCTTACCCACCAGGCGGGCACCCTGCGTGTGGTCGCGCCGTCGCCACAGCTTCAGCGGCTCTGTGAGATCACCGGAGTCGACAGCATCCTGGAGGTTCGGGAAACGGTCGACGACGCTGCCGCCTCCTGAGCCGCCGTCCACCGACGGCCAGAGGCCCGCCCGCAACTTCTGCTCCGCACGCGACGACTACCGAAGCTGGCGTCGGCCCGCCGCAGCCGTGCTGTCGGCGCGGCCACCGGCACCCAGCAGGCCGGCGTGAAGGCTTCCACGCCGGCTTTGGAGGCGCAGTACGCGCTCGCTCATCATGAGGGCGGCGCCGATCGATGCCAACGAGGTTCACGTCGATGACGCGTTGCCATGTGGCGGGGTCGCTTTGGGTGAAGGGGCCGCCTTCGGCGATGTCCGCGTTGGCTACGACGACGGACGGCGGCCCCAGACGCCTGCGGAGAACCTCGGCGGCATCGGCGAGGGCGGTGCCGTCGGTGACGTCGACCCGCAGGGCCGGCGGCGCGCCCGGCAGCGCGGCGGCCGTTGCCTCGAGTGCGGTTTCGTCGTGGTCCAGCAGGGCCAGCCGTGCACCTTTGCGGGCGAGTGCGTGCGCCAGTGCTGCTCCTGTCACCACGACGGTGCGGTCCTTGACGGGGCTGCCGTCCACGGCGGGTCCCTCCTGGTGTGCCGTGCTCATTCCAGGGGTGCTCCGGCCGGGCGGGCGGTGTGGTCGGGGCGGCCGGCGGTGCGGCGTGCCTCTTTCATCTCCGCCTCGTAGAGGTGGTCGCGCCCTTGAGCCAATTGGTTCACGGCTTCACGGTTCAGGCGCGTGAACGGCCGGTGGTAGGTGGCGTCGTACGCCTCGACGATCTGGAAGGTCCAGTGCCCCGGGATGACGTTCCGGCCCAGGATCTCCGACTCCACCCTGTCGGCCCACTCGGGGTGTCCGGCCTTGCGCAACAGCTCGACGGCTTGGTCGAGTTGGAGGTCTGCACCGCCGGTCATCTGGTGGAAGCTGTAGAGATGGCCTCTGGCGCGTTCGGTGATCTCCAGCGCCTTGGACAGCGCACCGAGCGCTTCCACCGTCTCGTCACTGACGCCCTCAGGGCGCTGGTGGGCCAGGTCCGGTCCGTCCCGATGAGTGTCCATGATCTTTCCGTTCAGAGGCCGTCAGCGGGCGACGGGGCTTTTCGCCCGGTGCGATCCCGGTGGGTGAAGACGCGCTGGGCGCGGTGGAGGCCGGCAAGCCGGTACCGGTGCAGAGCCGCTCGGGCGGCGTTGGCTCCTGGGGCTCCATGGACCCCGCCACCCGGATGTGCGGAGGCGGAGGCGAGATAGAGATGGCCGACGGGTGTCTCGGGACGGCCGGTGCCGGGGACGGGGCGGAACACGAGTTGCTGGTGCAGGGCCGCGGTGCCGCCGTTGATGGCGCCTCCGTGCAGATTTGTGTCGAGCGACTGGAGCGTGGGCGGGGCCAGAACGCGTCGCGCGCGGATACGGGAGCGGAAACCGGGAGCGAACCGCTCGACCTGGCGTTCGATCCGGTCGGCCATCACTTCCTGCTCCCTGCTGCTCCAGGCGCCGGTCAGGCCCTCATCACCGGCGTCGGACTTGATGACGTGCGGCACGTGCGTATAAGCCCATGCGGCTTCGGTCCCCCGGGGCGAGCGGGAGGGGTCGGCCGTCGTCATCTGGCCGAAGAGGGCGAACGGGCGGTCCGGTACCTGGCCCATGGCGATCTGGGCCGCGAAGCGGGTGAGCTCGTCCATCCCGTCGGCCAGATGGACGGTTCCGGCCTGCGCGGCTGCTTCGGCCTGCCAGGGCACGGGACCGTCGCACGCCCAGTCGACCTTGAACGTGGCGAAGTCCCACTGGAAACGCTTCAGGTCGGTCGCCAGTTGAGACGGGAGGTGATCCGCCTCGACGAGCTCGCCGTACAGGGCCGACGCGGACACATCGGCCAGGACGGCGCGACGTGCGGCCACCGTCTCGCCGTCGGCGGTGGTGACACCTACGGCTCGCCTCTCGCGCACGACGACCCGGCGGACGCGCTGTCCGCAGCGCAGGGTGCCGCCATGCGCCCGCAGTCGGCGTACGAGAGCGTCGGTGAGAGCTCCGGAGCCGCCGACCGGCACGGGGAAGCCGTAGGTCTGGCCGAGCATGGACATCAGCCAGCCGAAGCCTCCGCTGCCCGCGGCTTCCGGTGCGAGGTCGGCGTGCAGTGCGTTCCCCGCGAGCAGGAGTTTGCCGCCCTCACCGCGAAACTCCTCTTCGCCCATGCGGCGCACCGGCAGGACCAGGGTGCGGGCCATCCGCAAGCCTCCGGCCGCCTTGAGCCGCAGGGCGAGGCGGGCGGAGGCGCGCACCGGCGGGAAGGGGGTGAACAGGGCGCCCAGAAGGTCGGGACCAAGACGCTCCCACGTTCTGTGCAGACGCCTCCAGGCGTCCCCGTCACCCGGGTGGAACATGTCGAGGGATTCGGCGGTGGCATCGACTCCCCGGGCCAGCACGGCACACTTCCCGTCGCTGAGGGGGTGGGCCAGCACACGGGGCGCATGGCTCCAGCGCAGCCCGTAATCCCCCAGGCACAGGCGGTCCAGCACAGGTGAGGCGGCAGCCAGAGGATAGAAGGAGCTGAAGAGATCGCTGACGAATTCCGGGTCGACACCTCTGTTGTGGCGCACCGCGCCACCGGCGTCGGGCTGCTCCTCGAGCACCTCCACGCTCCACCCGGCATCGGCCAGCAGGTTGGCTGCCACCAGCCCGTTGGGTCCGGCCCCGATCACCACGGCGTCAGGCATGGCCGCCACCGCCACTGCGGGCCGCCGCGCTGCGCCGCTGCTGGAAGCTCGGGGGCCGGCCGGCCTCGGCTTCCTGTGTCTGGCAGACCCGGGCGAGCCGGGCCAGCATCGCGCGGTGCCGGAGCTGGATCAGCGCCTCCACTCCCACGTTGTGGAGCCGCCCGCTGGCTCCCTGCAGGGGGTGCTCGTCCACGATCACCAGGCAGTGCTCGCCCCAGGGGAGGAGCTGGATGGCGATCCGTGCCGTCCCCAGAAGTCCTGCCCGAGCCTCCAGGCCCAGCTTGGAGCCTTCCTCGCAGTGCCGGACCACCGTCTCGTTGGTCAGCCGCCATGGCCCGATGCGAACCTCGTAGCCGATCGCCGAGCCCGTCTGCGGCCACTGCCCGCGCACCGGCTCGGAGGCCGAGGTCCCCACCACCCACTCCGCATACCGGCCGCCGTCGGCGAGGACGTCCCATACGGTCTGCGGACTCACCTTGATCAGACGATGCCGTACCGCCACACCACACCTCCGGGCCCCCGCGTCGGTTCACAGCCAAGTGCCCAGCACACACCAGACCAACCGGACACCGCAGGCACCTCGACCTCCTCTGCCGCCCAGGGGGTGTTAGTTGGTCGCGAACGGAGGGTTGGTGGAGTGAGGTGGGCCTGAGCTGGGGTTATGCGGGTTCTCTGGAAACGGCACATGCCTGTGGGCCCCGGGGGTTCCCGGGGCCCACAGGCTGACTCCTGATAAGTGGGTCACCAGCGATACCAGCGGCCCTTGCGGCCGCCTGTGCCCGCACTGCGCATCACGAAGCCCAGCAGCCAGACGACCAGCACGATGACGGCGATCCACCACAGTGCCTTCAGCGCGAATCCCGCGCCGAAGAGGATCAGCGCAAGAAGCAGGACGAGAAGCAGGGGAACCATAGTTATCAACCTCCGTCGCTCCTTGTGCCCGGCAATTCGAAGAACACGCGGCCGATCTGCCTGGTTTCTTCACCGTCCTTGCGGGAACTGGACGCAGTTTCGTCACCGGCGTTCACCTCAGGGCTGGCGAGCGCCCGGCGCATCCGCACCAGTTCCGCCGCGCAGTTTGCGGTCGCCGGCCGACTTGGAGATACCGAAAGAAAGCAAGCTGTCGCAGCGCCAACTTGGTGCGGCAGTATGCGGCGACCAGCAGAACCCGATTCTCCAGGAGGGTCGGTCGCGAAGGCCAAGATGTGCTGGACTGCCTCACGCAGACTGACGAAATGATGGTGCACACCCTCCACCGTGACGATGGCGTCCGGATCGACCCTCTTCATCCTCCAACTCGTGCAGCGTGGCCGCCAGGCACTCGCGCGGGTCTCCGTTCGCAGCGACCTGGGCGAAGTCTCCATCGGCCGCGTCAGTAGAGCCAACTGGATAGACCTCGTCCGCATCCAGTCCTTTGGATTGCCGTGGTGCGGGAGGTCAACAGACGTGTGAAGCTGGAGCCGGTACCCGGCTGGACTCGCCGGGGGCACCGCACTGCCAGCCCGGCCACCGTGGCGTCCATCGCGTGAGTGAGGCGGCACATGGATCTCGAGCTGACCTATGACATGCTCGGTGCCCGGCTGCGCGGCATCGGCGATGCGGTGATCACCTATGACCAGTGGGGAAGCCGGCCTCGGACCCTCGGTTCATGGACGCTCGAATACGACCGACTCGGCACGCGTCTGCGCTCCGTGGGCGCCGCAGAGATCACCTACAGCCGGTGGGCCGGTCTGCCTCGCACTGTGGGCCAGTGGAGCTGCACACACACGAAGCTCGCGTCTAGCCTGCGGTCCATCGGCCCTCATGAACTGAGATACGACCAGCTCGGCGGCCGAGTGCGGGCCATCGGCCCTCTCGAGATCTTCTACGACCGGCTCGGCACCCGCCCCCGTCGAGTCCGGCTGCCAGGCGAGGGCAAGGCGCTGTCCGACGATCTCCTCCTCGCACTCTTCCTCGTGCTGCATTGGGAAGAAGAGAAAGCAGCGGCTGCTCAGCAGCAATGAGTGACTGCAACTGAGCGCCTGCTCCGCTCAGTCTTCGATGGCACACACGAGCGTTGGCGCGGCTTTCCCCTGGCACCCTCGATCGGGTCTGGGCCGACGTTATCGAGCCGGCGCCCGAACTCCCGCGCTGACGCGGCCGCACCACATCAGTTCGCGTGCGGTCGGCCGTCGCGGACCCATGTCACCACAACCAGAGCAGCGGTGACGTACATCAGGACGCTGAAGGTGGCTACCGATTCGACGTACTGCTCGTAGCCGTCCGCGCGCAGCTGAAGCGCGAGGGAACCAAGCGCAGTCCCCAGCGCAGCGGTCGCGGCGGTCATGGCGACGAACGGGCCCTTCGTCATGGATGCTTCCTCCCAGGCACGAGACGACTGATCAAGACCGAGCCTACCGCCTCCCGACGTCACGGCCGGAAGCGGTTGTGGAGAGCGCCCAAGCACCAAACTGCGTTCCACGCCTGTCAGTTGACATCGCGCCAGGAAGGGCACCGAAAGCCCGTCAGGAGCGAAACTCGTCCGGTCTGGCTGAGGCGGAGGGCGCGATCGACGGGGCGGCCGGGACGGGGCAGACGTAGTTGACCCAGGCGGCGAGTTCGGCGGCGACCTCGGGGTCGTAGTAGTAGTCGATCAGCCGCTCGGCATTCGTCTTGTGGCGGGCGAGGTTGGGGATCATCAGCGACTCGGCCCACAGCTCGGCGCCCCCTTCAGGGACGACGAACTCGATGTCCGGGTCGTCCGCCTGAAGCTGGATCACATCGCCGGAGTACGCCTGACAGGCCAGGACGTCCCCGCTCGACAGATCCTTGATGTAGTCGTTGCCGGTGAAGCGCCGGATCTGTCCCCGGCTCACCTGCTCCTCCACCTGGTCGCAGACCGTGTGGAAGTCGTCGGCCGTCCACTGGGTGGTGTCGACGCCGTTGCCTTGCATCAGCAGCGCGAACGCCTCGTCCAAACCGGACAGCAGCGTGACCCGGCCCTTCAGGTCGCTCGCCCACAGATCGGAGACCTGCCGTATCTCCCGGCCGGTCCTGCGGCGGTTGTACGCGATCCCGGTGATCCCGGACTGCCACGGCACCGTGGACTTACGGCCGGGATCGAAGGCCGGCGAACGCAACTGCGGGTCCAGGTACTTGGTCACGTTGGGCTGCCGCGCCCGGTCCATCTCCTGTACCCAGCCGAGCCGCACGAACCGCGCGCACATCCAGTCACTGATGACGATCAGATCGCGGCCGGTGGACTGATGGTTCATCAGCGCGGGACTGACCTTGCCGAAGAACTCGTCGTTGTCGTTGATCTCCTCGACGTAGTCCACCGATACGCCCGTGCGCTTCTCGAAGCCCTCCAGGGTCGGTCGCCGCGCCTGGTTCTCGTCGTCGGTGTCGATGTACAGCGGCCAGTTCGCCCAGATCAGCCGTCGATCGGTGGCGGAGAGATCAGCGGCGGCCCGGTCGCCGGGCCGCACATACGCGGCCGGCACACCGCACCCGGCGAGTCCGCCGAGCACCGCGCCGGAACCGAGCGCACCCAGCAGGGTGCGGCGGGAGAGCGGAGGGATCGTCTTCAGGGGCATTCGGGCAGCATGCCGCGCCCTTCGGAGCCGGACAATTGACACCGCGTCTGGAAGCCAATTCGTTGGGTCACATAACAGTTTGACTTTACTTTCTCTTTGCGGTTCGCTGCGGGCTCGACTTTCATGATCCGGGGGGATCCCTATGTGTCGCACCATTCGCGCGGCCGTCTGTTCCGTCGCCGTCGCCGGCCTCGCGTTCGGCCTCAGTTCCTGTTCCGAGGCGGTCGACCAGGTCGACAAGGCTGTGGACGAGACGTACGAGGTCACCTATGAGGTGACGGGGAAGAACGTCGACTTGATCGAGTTCCACGGGGGTGGGGGCAAGGCCACGGCGCCGAAGATCGAGTCGGTGTCGAAGCCCAAGCTGCCCTGGACGAAGACGGTCGAGCTGCGCGGCATCATGCCCGCGGCGGTCATGCCGGTCGCCGCGGACCCCGAAGGCGCCCAGGTCGCCTGCAAGATCACCTACAAGGGCAAGGTGATCGAGGAGCAGAGCGCCAAGGGCCTGGTGACCGCCGGCGGTTGCACCGCGGAGTCCCCGGTCACGGGGTGACCCCGGGGAGGCC
>NZ_JBHUQX010000455.1:0-6965 GCF_042674225.1 Streptomyces sp. NPDC056948 | reverse complement strand
AGCCTGCAGCGGGATGAGAGGGCCGGGCCGCGCGGCTCAGGGGGCGACGATCTTGATCGTGCTCGCCCAGCCGTGGCCGCCGTCCCGGATCTGCAGGGCCATGTGCAGCAACTGGAAGCCCTCCAGTTCACGCGCGTGCTTGAGCGCGCCGACATCGACCGGGTTCAGCCCGCCGGAGGCGACCAGGTCGGCGACCTGCTTGCGGGCGGCTTCGTCGTCACCGGCGATGAAGACGTCCAGGGGAGTGCCGTTCACCTGTCCGGCGACCAGCGTGGCGGCGAACGTGGTGTTGAACGCCTTCACGACGTGGCTGTCCGGTGTGATGACCTCGGCGAGTTCCTCGGCGGCCGAAGTGCCGGGGGCGACGACGAGCGCGTCGAGCGAGGCGTCGACGGGGTTGCTGATGTCCACGACGATCTTGCCTCTGAGACGGGCCCCGTAGGAGGCGACGAGTTCTTTGGCCGCGGTGAACGGTACGGCGAGGACCACGATGTCCGCGGTGTCCACGGCCGAGTCGTCGGCCGCCCGCACTTGGGCGTCCTCGGGTGACTGCGCCGGCAGTTCGTCGACGAGTTGCACGGCCTTGGCGGGGTCCTTGGCGGTGATGGTGACCGGGTGGCCGCCCACGAGGGCACGGGTGGCGATGCCACGGGCCATGTTTCCGGCACCGACGATGGTGATCTGCATGGTGGTTGTCGTCCTTCTCCGAGCTTGGCCCGGGGTCAGTCGGTGTGAACCCGCACCACGTTGAACGGCAGCTTCGGGTCGGCGATCTGGAATTGGAAGTTGACGATCAGCAGGTCATGGCCGTCGTACGCGGCCGTGGACGGGCTGTGCATGCCGTGGCCGTGAAGGGTGCGCACCAGCTTGGCCTCGGTGTAGTCGCGGCTGAGCTTCAGGGTGGCGATCTGCCCCTCGGGGTGGTCGAGTTCGGTAACCGCGGTGAGGGTGTGGCCCCGCAGCAGCAGGCCGTCGCCGGAGATGCCCTTGGCGCCGCCGAGGTCGATCGGGACGATCTCGTGGGTGCGGATGTCGATGCGGTAGAAGGCGTAGTCGTTGTAGTCGGAGAGCAGGACGTAGCGGCCGTCGCCGGTGACGACCAGGCCGTTGCCGTTGAATCCGGCGTTGTAGTCGATCGGAGACTTGCCCAGGTCCACTCCGACGCGCAGGGGCAGCGGGACGCGCTTGCTCTTCAGCTCCGCGGCGGTGATGTGCCACAGCGCCGGGTGGACGGAGTCGGATATGTAGGCGTCGCCGTTGGGAGCCAGGGCCACGTCGTTGAGGAAGACGTCGGTGCGGCCGGTGTCGAACACGTGCAGCAGGGCGCGGGTGCGGGTGTCGTAGACGAAGACCTTGCCGGTGGCGCCACCGGCGACGATCAGCCGGCCGGCGCGGTCGGTCTTCATACCGGCGACGGAGGTGCGGCCGTCCTTGCCGCCCGGCAGGAACACCTTCGTCGCGGGCTGGTGGACGTCACCGCGGTAGATCGTGCCGTCGCTGGTGCTGCCGACGTAGAAGTAGGGCGTGCCGTGCTGGCGGGCGATGCCCTCCGGATAGGTCTTGTCGCCGGGGATCGTGTAACTGGCGGGCAGTGGGTGGTGATGGGCGTGGGCGTGGGCGGCGGTCGGCTTCCCGGCCGTCCGGGAGGCGGCGAGGGCCGGGGCGGACGCGCCGAGGACGAGGAGCGAGGCGATCGCGACGGCCGTGGCGCGCGGACGGGACAGGCGGGGTGGTGACATGACGGATCTCCGTGGGGAAATGCGCGAGGCAAGCTGGGCAATCGGGAAACGGGGGGAGGAAATCAGTGACCGGTGGGGAAGAGGGACCGGTTGGCGATGTCGATGATGAACGGGCCGACATGGGAGGGGTATCGGTCCACGATCGCCTTCTTGTACGCGTCTCCGTCGTCGCCGAGCAGTTCGCGGGCGTCGGCGAGGTAGCGGCGTACATCCGCGTAGACCTCGGGGCCGGTCGGCAGGCCGTGCCCGGCGAGGATCGTGTCGTAGCCGGACTCGGCGGCCAGCGTGTCGACCGCCTGCTGCCAGCCGGTGATGTCGTTGTTGCCCAGGTAGAGGTGGACGTCGTTGTAGACGAGGTCCTGGGCGATCAGAACGCCCTGCTCGGGCAGCTTGATGAGCAGTTCGTCGGCGGCCTCACCGCCGGAGACGGCCTCGAAGGCGAACGGGACACCGTCGATGACCTCAGTGCCGGGAGTGAGATCCACGGTCGGCGTGAAGTCGCTGAGCGGGATGACCTGGCCGGTGGGCAACTGGCTGTCGCCGCGCGCGATGATCTGCTCACGAACCTCCGCCAGAGCGTGGACGGGGACGCCGAAACGGGCGGCACCGTTGTAGTGGTCGGGGTGGGCGTGGGTGACGATCAGCCGGTCCAGCGGCTTGCCGAGCCCCTTGGCGTAGGCGAGCGCCTCGTCCGCGTAGGCGGGAAGCAGTTGGGCGTCGATCGCGACGATCCGCGCCGAGGTCTCGATCAGCTGCGTGGTGGTGTGGAAGGTGTCCGCCGGGGACATGTAGCTGTGGATGCGGACCGCGCCCTTGTCGAGGACCGTGACCGTGCCGTTCATGGGGTGCTCCTTGCGGTGAGGGGCGGCCTTGCGTCGCCTTGATGTCCTCTACTCTCGCCGTGAAACCGCAGGCAGACGAGATACGCTGGAGACCCGGCATGGTAAATCGAGGACATCCTGGAGTCAGTGATGAATCCGGCGGATCTTGACGAGGCGGATCCCTCCCGGGGCGGTGCCATCCCCCGGCTCGACTTCAATCCCCCCGAGGAACGCGTCCCCGGGTTCGAGATCATCGACCTGGTCACCCTGCACGAGCGTCGCCGTCGCCGTCGCCGGCGCAGTCGGCTCGACGCGGTGCACCGGGTCGACTTCCATACCCTGACCCTCATCACCGAGGGCAGCGGCGAACACGCCATCGACTTCGTCGCCTACCCCTGCCGCCCCGGCACCCTGCTCTGGATCCGGCCCGGCCAGGTACAGCGCTTCATGCGACCGACCACCGCCAACGGCACGCACCTGCTCTTCACGCCGGCCTTCCCGCCCCACTCCAGCAGCGCCGACCGGCTGGTCAACGAGTGGTACGGACCCGCGTGCTGGCAACTGGGCGCCAGTCCCGAGTACGCGGTGCTGTCCACTCTGCTCGGCCAACTGCGGGCCGAATACGGTCGGCCGGTGTACACGGTGTCCTCCGAGATCCTGCAACTCCTGCTCGCCACCGTGTTGTTGCAGATCGACCGGCTGCCCCACCCGGACGGCGGCGGCGCACACGCCGGCGGGGAGGTCTACGCCCGCTTCCGCGCCGAGCTGGAACGCTCCTACGCCACCACCCGCCGCGCCGCCGACTACGCCCACCGCCTCGGATACACCGTCAAGACACTCACCCGCGCCTGCCTGGCCGCGACCGGGCAGCCCGTGAAGCACGTCATCGACGGACGGGTCGCCCTGGAGGCCCAACGGCTGCTGGCGCACACCGACGAACCGGTCGCGACCATCGCCCGCCGCCTGGGCTTCCCCGAGGCCACCAACTTCGGCAAGTTCTTCGCCCGCCACACCGGCGGGACCCCCGGCGCCTTCCGGCTGGCCCATCAAGGCCGGCAGTGAACCGGTGACAGGCCGGCTCGTGCCGGTGCGAACATGATCGGTGGGCGGGGTGGGAGCAGGAGCGGAAGGGGCGCAGGGCCATGGACGAGCACGCGGAGATCTCGACGCCGGCGGAGGCGGCGAACAACGCCCTGATCCTGGCCTTCGGGCGGCTGCAAGGGGCTGCGAACCGGTTGGAGTACATCCTGGGCCGGGCGCTGGAGGTGGAGTGCGGCATCAGCCATCTGACGTTCGAGGTGCTGCTCATCCTGGGTCGAGCGGGGAAGCAGGGTCTGTCGATGCGGGCCATCGCCCAGGAGCAGGTGCTGACCACAGGAGGGGCGACCCGTCTGGTGGACCGCATGGCGGCGGCCGGTCTGGTCGACCGGGTCGAGGATCCCGACGACCGGCGCGGCCGGCTGGTGCGCCTGACCACGTTGGGGGAGGAGACCACGGTTGCCGCGGCCCGGGTGCACAGGGAGAACATCAGGCGGTACTTCCTGGGGCCCCTCCCGGCCGAAGAGCGCGACCGGTTCGCGGAGAACCTCCGCGTACTCAGCCATACGGCGCGCGACACGCTGCCCCGGCTCCCCTGAGGGCAGTGGCCCTCCGAGGCCGCGGTGGCCTTCGTGATCTCAGCGCGCCGCTCCGTCGCCGGCTTGCGCACGGCGGCGGACTCGCTCATGCATGGACCGGCGCGGCTTGGATCAGGTCCGGCACGCCCTCGTGGTCACAGACGCCGGTAGGGCCACCTTCGTGGTCATGCATGCAGCCATATGCGTGCGAATGGTCGCAAGGTTGACGACCATTTGACCCGACACTCCTGGCGCAGTTCACGGGCCCGGGCGAAAGATCGGCGACGGGAGCGCGTGGGGACGCGCTCTTGTTCGATCATGGGAATATCTGACTAGTCAGGTACCGTTGGTCCGGTGAACCGCTCGCACCACGCGGGCGCCACACCTTTTCGTCGAGGTCCTCCATGAAGCTCGTCTACGTTTTCGATGCCTACTGCGGCTGGTCCCACGGGTTCTCCGCGACGCTGCTCGAGGTGGTGTCCCGGCATCCGGAACTCACCGTCGAGGTGGTCTCCGGCCATCTGTTCAGCGGTGAGCGCCGGGTGCCCATACGAGAGTTCGGGTACGTCGCCGGCGCCAACGCCAAGATCGCCGAGCTGACCGGAGCCGAGTTCGGCAAGGCGTACGAGCGGCTGATCGCCGAAGGCTCGTTCGTCATGGACTCCGAGGACGCCGCCCGTGGCGTGGCCGCCCTGCGTCAGGCAGCCCCGGCGCGGGCAGCGGAACTGGCCACCACCGTGCAGCACGCCTTCTACGTCGACGGCCTCAGCCTGTCCGAGACGGCCACCTACCGGAAGATCGCCGAGCAGTACGGGCTGGACGCGGACGCCGTCGCCGCGGCTTTCGAGGCGCCCGAAGCGCGGGCCGCGGCCGCAGCGGACCGCTTCCGCGCCGCCGAGCTGGGCGTCAACGCCTTCCCCACCCTCCTAGCTGTCGACGGCGACCGCGTGGCCGTCCTGGCCGTCGGCAAAGCCTCCACCGACGAGGTGGAGCGGGAAATCGCGGCGCTCACCGCCTCCCGCACCTCCTGACCCCACCCCGTCCCAAGCCACCGTCCCCCGCCCCAAAGGAACCGTCATGAGCAGCCTCTCCTTCAAGATCTTCGACCTGGACTTCCCGGCAGGCAGCAAGAACAAGACCGCCACCCTCGTCACCGGCGAGAGTGAGGCACTGCTGATCGACGCCGCCTTCACCCGCGCCGACGGTCACAGGCTGGCCGCCGAGGTCCTCGACTCGGGCAAGAAGCTGACCACCGTGTTCGTCAGCCACGCCGACCCCGACTTCTACTTCGGCGCCGAAGTGATCGCCGACGCCTTCCCCGACGCGAGGTTCGTCGCCACCCCGATCGTCATCGAGCACATCCAGCGCTCCTACGAAGGCAAGCTCAAGGCGTGGGCGGCGCTCGGGCCGAACCTGCCGACCCGTCTGGTGGACCTCGAGCCGCTTACCGGTGACCTCACCCTGGAGGGGCACCGCTTCGAGCTCAGGGGTGGTCCGGAGGGCCTGCCCGACCGGCACTACCTGTGGCAGGCCGAGAGCCGTGCCCTCCTCGGTGGCGTCCTGCTGTTCCAGCAGGAGCACGTCTGGGTCGCGGACACCCCGGCCCCGGAAGACCGTGCCGCCTGGATCGGCCTGCTGGACGAGATGGCCGCCCTCCAGCCCGAGCTGGTCGTGCCCGGCCACCGCCTGCCCCACGCGCCGGCCGGCGCCTCCGCCATCGCCGCCACCCGCGAGTACCTCGTCGCCTTCGACGAGGAGCTCGGCAAGGCCGCCGACGGTGCCGCGCTGACCGAGGCACTGGTGGCGCGCTACCCGGACAACGGCATGCTGATCGCCGCCCAGATCGGTGCCAAGGTCGCCAAGGGCGAGATGAAGTGGGGCTGAACATGACCGAGTTCGCCGCTTCCACCGCACCCGCCGACGTCGTACGCCGCCAGTACCTGGCCTCCGCGGCCGGCGACCTGGAGGCGCTGCGCGCCACCCTCGCCCCCGACGTGGAGTGGAAGGAGATGGCCGGCTTCCCTCTGGCCGGCACCTACCGCACCCCCGACGGGGTCACCTCCGGCGTGATGGAGCAGCTGGGCAAGAACTGGGACGGCTGGACCGCCCACGACGACACCTATGTCGTCGACGGCGAGAACGTCGTCGTCCTCGCCCGCTACACCGCGACCAACAAGGCCACGGGCAAGCCGATCGACGTCCGCGTCGCCCACCACTTCACCGTCCGCGGCGGACTGATCGTCCGCTTCGAGCAGTTCGTGGACACCGCGCTCGTCCGTGAAGCGATGACCGACTGACCCTTCGCACCTGAGGATCCCTCTGATGAACCCCACCGTCGTGCTGGTGCACGGGGCGATGCACACCCCGTGGATCTTCGACCCGCTGCGTGAGCGGCTCGACGCCCGCGGCATCGCCTCGCACACCGTGCAGCTCCCCAGCAGCGCTCCCGACAGCGCCGCCGCCCAGGGACTGACCGAAGACGTCGCGGTGCTCCGGGCCGCCGTAGAGGAAGTCGACGGGCCGGTCGTGCTCGCCGCCCACTCCTACGGTGGCGTGCCCGCCACCTGGGTCGCCGCCGAAGCCGGCCAGGTCGCCGAACTCGTCTACGTGGCCGCCTTCGCACTGGAGGCCGGCACCTCGATGCTGGAGTGGATGGGCGGTGACTTCCCGCCCACCTGGATCCGCTCTCCCGACGGCCTCGCCGTCAAGGCGGGAGACGCCGAGGAGTCCATTTTCAGCGGCGTCGACCCCACCCTGACCGCCGAGGCCGTCAAACGCCTCAACTGGCA
>NZ_JBHUQX010000454.1:0-6975 GCF_042674225.1 Streptomyces sp. NPDC056948 | reverse complement strand
TTCCGCGACCTGTGGCGGCATCGGCTCGTGCCGCGCGTACCGGCGGCTGAACCGCGCCGTGCCGTGCGACAGCGACCGCAGGTCGACCGAGTACCGGCCGATCTCGATCTCGGGCACCTCGGCCCGGATCACCGTGCGCCCGCCGGGCGTCTGCTCGGTGCCGAGCACCCGGCCGCGCCGCCCTGACAGATCGCTCATCACGGCGCCCACGAAGTCGTCGCCGACCAGCACCGACACCTCGGCCACCGGCTCCAGCAGATGGATCCGCGCGTCGGACGCCGCCTCCCGCAGCGCGAGCGCGCCGGCCGTCTGGAACGCGGCGTCGGAGGAGTCCACCGAGTGCGCCTTGCCGTCCAGGAGGGTCACGCGTACGTCGATGAGCGGATGCCCGGCGGCGACGCCCTTGGCGGCCTGGGCCCGTACTCCCTTCTCCACCGACGGGATGAACTGGCGTGGCACCGCGCCGCCGACGACCTTGTCCACGAACTCGATGCCGGAGCCGCCCGGCAGCGGCTCGACCTCGATCTCGCAGATGGCGAACTGCCCGTGCCCGCCGGACTGCTTGACGTGCCGGCCGCGTCCGCCCGACTTGATCGCGAAGGTCTCGCGCAGGGACACCTTGTGCGGTACGACGTCGACCTGGACGCCGTACCGGCTGCGCAGCCGCTCCAGGGCCACGTCGGCGTGCGCCTCGCCCAGGCACCACAGGACCACTTGGTGGGTGTCCTGGTTCTGTTCGAGCCGCATCGTCGGATCCTCGGCCACCAGCCGGGCCAGGCCCTGCGAGAGCTTGTCCTCGTCCGGCTTGCTGTGCGCCTGGATGGCCAGCGGCAGCAGCGGGTCGGGCATCTGCCACGGCTCCATGAGCAGCGGATCTTCCTTGGCGGACAAGGTGTCACCGGTCTCGGCGCGGCTCAGCTTGGCCACGCACGCCAGATCGCCCGCGATGACGTGCGACACCGGGCGCTGCTGCTTGCCGAACGGCGTGGACAGGGCGCCGATCCGCTCGTCGACGTCGTGGTCCTCGTGCCCGCGGTCGGCCAGTCCGTGCCCGGAGACGTGGACCGTCTGGTCGGCGCGCAGGGTGCCGGAGAACAGGCGGATCAGCGACAGCCGGCCGACGTACGGGTCGGAGGAGGTCTTCACGATCTCCGCGACCAGCGGCGCGTCCGGGTCGCAGGGCCTGAGCCGGCGCGGCTTGCCGTCGATCGTGGTCACCCGCACCGTCTCGTGCTCCAGCGGCGTCGGGAAGCCGCGTGTGATCAGCTCCAGCACCTCCACCGTGCCGAGCCCCTGCCGGGCGCCGTCGGACGCGGGTGCGGCGGCCAGGACGGGGAAGAAGACCCCGCGCGCGACGGCCCGCTCCAGGTCCTCGATCAGCGTCCCGACGTCGACCTGTTCCCCGCCGAGATAGCGGTCCATGAGGGTCTCGTCCTCGCTCTCCGCGATGATCCCCTCGATCAGCCGGTTGCGGGCCTCCTCGATCAGCGGCAGCTCGTCCTCGCCCGGCTCCGACTCCTTGCGCTCGCCGGTCGAGTAGTCGAACAACTTCTGGGACAGCAGCCCGATCAGGCCGGTCACGGGCGCGTGCCCGTCGGGCGCCCGCGGGCCGTGCAGCGGCAGGTAGAGCGGCAGGACCGCGTCGGGGTCGTCCGCGCCGAAGGCCTCCGCGCAGATCCGCGTCATGTCCTCGAAGTCGGCCCGCGCCGCCTCGAGATGCGTGACGACGATGGCCCGGGGCATGCCCACGGCCGCGCATTCCTCCCACACCATGCGGGTCGAGCCGTCCACGCCGTCCGAGGCCGAGACAATGAAAAGGGCCGCGTCCGCCGCTCGCAGACCGGCCCTGAGTTCACCGACGAAGTCGGCGTATCCGGGGGTGTCGAGAACATTGACCTTGATGCCGTCCCATTCCACGGGCACCAGGGAGAGCTGCACCGAGCGCTGCTGCCGGTGCTCGATCTCGTCGTAGTCGGAGACGGTGCCGCCGTCCTCCACACGGCCCGCCCGGTTCACCGCCCCCGCTGTGAGTGCGAGGGCTTCCACCAAGGTGGTCTTGCCCGATCCGGAGTGGCCGACCAGCACCACATTCCGTACGGACTGAGGGTGGTCGGCCGCTTGTGCCCTGCCGGCGGCCCCAGGGTGTGTCTGTCCTTTGTCGCCCATGATCCTGCCTCCCGTGCACGGTGAGGTCACTGTGGGCGCGGACACGCGGTTCCGCGTGCATGGCGGCTCCGGCGACGCCCGCGGTTATTCGAGCTTTCCACTCCCGTCACGGTGCGTCCATACGAAGGACGCGATCGCGCCGCCCACCAGCGCCTCCCCGGATCCACCGGAGGGGTCCGGGTGCCCGCCCCTCGCCCACGCGCACGCGTGGCTACGATGGGCCAGCCGGTGGCCAGCAGGGCCATGCGGCGACACCGACCCTCGGGAAGGCCATGCTGAACAAGTACGCGCGTGCATTCTTCACGCGTGTCCTCACACCGTTCGCCGCGTTTCTCATCCGGCTGGGCGTCAGCCCCGACGCCGTCACGCTCATCGGCACCGCCGGTGTGGTCGCGGGCGCGCTGGTCTTCTACCCCATGGGCGAGTTCTTCTGGGGCACGGTCGTGATCACACTCTTCGTGTTCTCCGACCTCGTCGACGGAAACATGGCCCGCCAGCTCGGCCGCTCCAGCCGCTGGGGCGCCTTCCTGGACTCCACGCTCGACCGGGTCGCCGACGGCGCGATCTTCGCCGGCTTCATCCTCTGGTACGCCGGGGGCGGCGACGACCTCGTCCTGTGCGCCGTCTCGATCTTCTGCCTGGCCAGCGGCCAGGTCGTGTCGTACACCAAGGCCCGCGGTGAGTCGATCGGTCTGCCGGTCGCCGTCAACGGGCTCGTCGAGCGGGCCGAGCGGCTGGTGATCTCGCTGGTCGCGGCCGGGCTCGCGGGCCTGCACGCGTTCGGTGTGCCCGGCATCCAGTACCTGCTGCCCGTCGCCCTGTGGATCGTCGCCGTGGGCAGCCTCGTCACGCTGATCCAGCGGGTCGTCACGGTCCGCCGGGAGTCCGCCGAGGCCGAGGCCGCCGCGCAGGACAATGAGGGCAAGCAGCACAACGCCTCTCACGGGAGCGAGGCGGCCACGTGAGCGCACAGGACCGGCTGACGGACACGCTGTACGGCCTCGGCTGGAGCACCGTCAGGAAGCTCCCCGAGCCGGTCGCCGTACGGCTCGGGCGCGCCATCGCCGACCTCGCCTGGAAACAGCGCGGCAAGGGCGTACAGCGCCTGGAGAGCAACTACGCGCGCGTGGTCCCCGACGCCGGCCCCGAGCGGCTGGCCGAGCTGTCCCGCGCGGGGATGCGCTCCTACCTGCGCTACTGGATGGAGTCTTTCCGGCTCCCCGCGTGGAGCAAGGAGCGGATCAAGGGCGGTTTCGCCGTCAAGGACATCCACTACGTCACCGAGGGCATGGCATCCGGCAAGGGCGTCATACTCGCCCTGCCGCACCTGGGCAACTGGGACCTCGCCGGCGCCTGGGTCACCACCGAGCTGGGCATCCCGTTCACGACGGTGGCCGAGCGCCTGAAGCCGGAGACGCTGTACGACCGGTTCGTCGCCTACCGCGAGAGCCTCGGCATGGAGGTCCTGCCGCACAGCGGCGGCACCGCCTTCGGCACCCTGGCCCGGCGGCTGCGCGACGGCGGCCTGGTCTGCCTGGTCGCCGACCGCGACCTGTCCGCCTCCGGCGTCGAGGTCGACTTCTTCGGCGACACCGCCCGGATGCCGGCCGGACCCGCCCTGCTCGCCCAGCAGACCGGCGCGCTGCTGCTCCCCGTCACGCTCTGGTACGACGACTCGCCCGTGATGCGGGGCCGCGTCCACCCACCGGTCGAGGTGCCCGAGTCAGGCACGCGCGCCGAGAAGACGTCTGTGATGACACAGGCGCTGGCCGACGCCTTCGCCACGGGGATCGCCGACCATCCGGAGGACTGGCACATGCTGCAGCGCTTGTGGCTCGCGGACCTCGATCCAGCGAAGGGATCCACGTGAGGATCGGCATCGTCTGCCCGTACTCCTGGGACGTACCGGGCGGCGTCCAGTTCCACATCCGTGATCTGGCCGAATACTTCATCCGCCTCGGCCACGAGGTGTCCGTCCTCGCCCCGGCGGACGACGACACCCCGCTGCCGCCGTACGTCGTCTCGGCCGGGCGCGCGGTGCCGGTGCCGTACAACGGCTCGGTGGCCCGGCTGAACTTCGGCTTCCTCTCGGCGGCCCGGGTGCGCCGGTGGCTGCACGACGGCGCGTTCGACGTGATCCACATCCACGAGCCGACCTCGCCCTCGCTGGGCCTGCTGACCTGCTGGGCGGCGCAGGGCCCGATCGTCGCCACGTTCCACACGTCCAACCCGCGCTCCCGGGCCATGATCGCCGCGTACTCCATCCTCCAGGCCGCCCTGGAGAAGATCAGCGCGCGGATCGCGGTGAGCGAGTACGCCCGGCGCACGCTGGTGGAGCACCTCGGCGGGGACGCCGTGGTGATCCCGAACGGCGTCGACGTCGACTTCTTCGCCGAGGCCGAGCCCAAGGCCGAGTGGCAGGGCGACACGATCGGCTTCATCGGGCGCATCGACGAGCCCCGCAAGGGACTGCCGGTGCTCATGAAGGCCCTGCCGAAGATCCTCGCCGCCCGCCCGCAGGCCCGGCTGCTGGTCGCCGGGCGGGGCGACGAGGTGGAGGCGGTGGAGAAACTCCCGGCCGAGCTGCGCTCCCGCGTGGAGTTCCTCGGCATGGTCAGCGACGAGGACAAGGCGCGCTTCCTGCGCAGCGTCGACCTGTACGTCGCGCCCAACACCGGCGGCGAGAGCTTCGGCATCATCCTGGTCGAGGCCATGTCCGCCGGCGCCCCCGTCCTCGCCTCCGACCTGGACGCCTTCGCGCAGGTCCTGGACCGGGGAGCGGCCGGCGAGCTGTTCCCGAACGAGGACGCCGAGGCCCTGGCCGACGCGGCCGTCCGGCTGCTGGAGGACCCGGAGCGGCTCGCGGAGCTGCGAGAGAGGGGCAGCGCCCATGTACGGCGCTTCGACTGGTCGACCGTCGGCGCGGACATCCTGTCCGTCTACGAGACGGTGACGGCGGGCGCGGCGGCGGTGGCCGAGGACGACCGGGTGACGGGGCTGCGGGCCAGGCTGGGGTTCGCCCGGGACTGAGGCCGGACCGGACAGATTCCTGCCGGGCCGAGCCGAAGGGCGGCTCGGCCGGGGCGGGGTGAACCGGGAGGCCGGTCGGCCCGCTAGCCTTGCCGCCCGTGACCACCACTCTCATCTGGATCGCCGTCGCCCTGGTCGCGATCGGGCTGTATCTGAGCTGGACCGCCGGCCGGCTCGACCGCCTCCACGCCCGGATCGACGCCGCCCGGGCCGCCCTGGACGCGCAGTTGCTGCGCCGGGCCTCGGTGGCGCAGGAACTGGCCACGTCGGGGGTCCTGGATCCGGCCGCCTCGATCGTGCTCTACGAGGCCGCCCACGCCGCCCGGCAGGCCGAGGAGGAACAGCGGGAGGTCGCCGAGAGCGAGCTGAGCCAGGCGCTGCGGGCCGTGTTCGAGGAGGCCCAGCAACTGGAGGCGGTGCGGGAGGCGCCCGGGGGAGAAGAGGCCGCGACCGAGCTCGTGCAGGCGGTGCGGCGCGTCCCCATGGCCCGCCGCTTCCACAACGACGCCGTACGCGCCGCTCGCGCCCTGCGCCGGCACCGAAAGGTCCGCTGGTTCCGCCTGGCGGGCCACGCGCCGTTCCCGATGGCCTTCGAGATGGACGACGAACCACCGGCCGCGCTGGCGGACCGCGGGGGCTCCTGAAGGCGGGACATCCCCGCCGCCTCAGGGCGAAAACGATCCACCGGCTTCCCATTGGCCCTTGCTGTGGCCTGGTCCCCTCACGTTTCCTCGGTGCTGCACAAAACCCCTCTTTCCCAGCAGCGAGGTCACCCGTGTCCATCTCCGAAAACCAGGCTCCCGAGACCGGCACCGCCCGTGTGAAGCGCGGCATGGCCGAGCAGCTCAAGGGCGGCGTCATCATGGACGTCGTCACGCCGGAGCAGGCGAAGATCGCCGAGGACGCGGGCGCCGTCGCCGTCATGGCCCTGGAGCGGGTCCCGGCCGACATCCGCAAGGACGGCGGCGTGGCCCGCATGTCCGACCCGGACATGATCGAGGGCATCATCGAGGCCGTCTCCATCCCGGTCATGGCCAAGTCCCGCATCGGCCACTTCGTCGAGGCCCAGGTCCTGCAGTCCCTCGGCGTCGACTACATCGACGAGTCCGAGGTCCTCACCCCGGCCGACGAGGTCAACCACAGCGACAAGTTCGCCTTCACCACCCCCTTCGTGTGTGGTGCCACCAACCTGGGCGAGGCCCTGCGCCGCATCGCCGAGGGTGCCGCGATGATCCGCTCCAAGGGCGAGGCCGGCACCGGCAACGTCGTCGAGGCCGTCCGCCACCTGCGCCAGATCAAGAACGAGATCGCCCGCCTGCGCGGCTACGACAACAACGAGCTGTACGCCGCCGCCAAGGACCTGCGCGCCCCGTACGAGCTGGTCAAGGAGGTCTCCGAGCTGGGCAAGCTCCCGGTCGTGCTGTTCTCCGCCGGCGGCGTCGCCACCCCGGCCGACGCGGCCCTGATGCGCCAGCTCGGCGCCGAGGGCGTCTTCGTCGGCTCCGGCATCTTCAAGTCCGGCGACCCGGCCAAGCGCGCCGCCGCCATCGTGAAGGCCACCACCTTCTACGACGACCCGAAGATCGTCGCCGACGCGTCCCGCAACCTCGGCGAGGCCATGGTCGGCATCAACTGCGACACCCTCCCCGAGACCGAGCGCTACGCCAACCGCGGCTGGTAAGGCACAGGAACCCATGAGCGACACCCCCGTCATAGGCGTCCTGGCCCTCCAGGGCGACGTACGGGAGCACCTCGTCGCCCTGGCCACGGCCGACGCCG
>NZ_JBHUQX010000453.1:0-7023 GCF_042674225.1 Streptomyces sp. NPDC056948 | reverse complement strand
CGATACTGGGTTCGAACCAGTGACCTCTTCGGTGTGAACGAAGCGCTCTCCCACTGAGCTAATCGCCCGGATGCAGGAAGAACATTACCCCATGTCAGGGGGTGCCTGTGACCAGCACGGGGTCGGCTCCGGCACCCCCTCGCGGCTCACTGGTCCTTGATCTTCCACGGCATGACTATGCCGAACTTCCACACGTAGAAACCGACCAGTACGGCCACGATCACCAGCCCGATGGTCGTCAGGATGATGTTCCGGCGCCGCACCCTGGGGTCGAGGGCGCGCTGCGCCGCCTCGGTGACCTTCCGCTTGGTCCAGCGGAGCACGAGCTGGGCCCACACGAACTCGGTCGCCCAGATCGCCATGCCGCCGAAGATCACGACCCAGCCCGGCCCGGGCAGGGGCAGCATGATGATGCCGGCCACCACGACCGCGAGCCCGATGACGAAAACCCCGACCTGCCAGCTCACGTGCAGCGCTCGGCGCGCTTTGATGAATTCCGGCGCCCGCGAGCCGAGCCCCTGCTCTTGCTCGCTGCGCACCTCGTCCGTCCCCGTCTCGTCCGATGCCACGGCCACCTCGCCCGGCTCGTTACTCCCCGTATTCATACGGCCAAACACTACCCGAGCGAAACCAGTCACCGGAATGGACGCACGGCGCGAACGATCTCTCGGCCGGAAGAGTTACGTAAAGGCACGCAAAACACTCAGAGGGGTTTACAACGGCACCGTAGGTGGCATGTCGATTTCGCCGACGTGCGAATCCCCGAGCGCACACTGAGCGAAAGGCCCTGGCGCTTATGAACACCACGGTCAGCTGCGAGCTGCACCTGCGCCTCGTTGTGTCGAGCGAGTCCTCCCTGCCTGTCCCCGCAGGCCTGCGGTACGACACGGCCGACCCCTACGCCGTGCACGCCACCTTCCACACCGGAGCCGAGGAAACCGTCGAGTGGGTGTTCGCCCGCGACCTCCTCGCCGAGGGACTTCACCGCCCTACCGGCACCGGCGACGTCCGCGTCTGGCCGTCGCGCAGTCACGGCCAGGGCGTCGTGTGCATCGCCCTGAGCTCACCGGAGGGCGAGGCCCTGCTCGAGGCCCCGGCACGGGCCCTGGAGTCCTTCCTGAAGCGGACCGACGCCGCCGTGCCGCCCGGCACGGAGCACCGGCACTTCGACCTCGATCAGGAGCTCTCGCACATCCTGGCGGAAAGCTAGGGCGAGGCCCTCACAAAGCCGCCCGGCGCCGTCGACTCGGGGAGACGGCTCGGGCTTGGACAACCGCATACGGGATACACCGGCGCCGGCACCGCGGATCACGCGGAGTCGGCGCCGGTTCATGTGCGCCGGCGGGCGGTCACGGGAACGGCCGTCGTCACTGTCGGTAGGCGGGAACCATGGCGGGCCCGACGGCGTTCTATTCGAAGCCATGTGCGGGCATGTGGGCGGTCCAGTGGATGCGGAGCCATTACCATCGGCCAGCATCGGCGGGCGCCTGCCCGACCCCCAGGCCAGGGAGCGAATCGTGCTGATCACCCACGACACCCGGTGTGCCCTCGACACCGTGGTCGATCTGGTGAACACCGCACCGGAGGACGAGACGGCGGCGGACGGGCTGCCGGACGTGACGACGCTGACGGACTTCGTGGGCAACCACGAGATCAGCGACGTCGGAGTGCTCTCGGAGTTCGACCTCTCCGCGGTGCGGAAGATCCGCGGGCGGTTCGCCTCCGTCTTCGCCGCCCCCGACGCAAGGGCCGCCGCCGGCCTGATCAACGAGCTGGTCGCGGCCGCCGGCACCACACCCCGGCTCACGGACCACGACGGCTACGACTGGCATGTGCACTACTTCGCACCGGGTGCCTCCGTCGCCGACCACCTGGCGGCCGACTGCGGGATGGCACTGGCCTTCTTCGTGGTCGCCGGGGAGCAGGAGCGGCTGCGGCGGTGCGAGGCGCCCGACTGCCGCCGCGCCTTCGTGGATCTCTCCCGCAACCGCTCCCGGCGGTACTGCGACAGCCGCACCTGCGGTAACCGCCTGCACGTGGCCGCGTACCGGGCGCGCCGCAAGGAGGCGGCCGGCTGACAGCCGTCGCCGAGATTCGAGGGACTCCAGAAGCCCGTCGATGCCGACGCGGCCCCGGCGGGTGACGCCGGGTACCGCGGGTACGGCTCACAGCCACAGCAGATCATGCAACGAGGCCATGAGCAGCAGACACCCGATCACCGCAAGAAAGATCATCAGCGGTGGCTGGGAAAGGGCGAAGAGACAACCACGTGGCTCGTCCTGCGGCGGCGCGGGGTCGCTCTGTCTCGTCGTGTCCAGCATCTCGCGGCGATGATGACGCAGTCGCCCGCCCAGGCGCGATCAGCACCCTCGTTCCGTGCGGGAGTGCGCTGATTCCGTGAGGTCCGGGCCAGGTTGTGATCACTTCCGCGCGCCCCAGGACCCACTGTGACGATTCAGTCCGGCGCGCGGCCGGCCGTCATATGCCGTGCTTCTTGAGGATGGCCTCGATATCGCTGAAGTCGTCCTCACCCCGGGACGCCGCCGCGGGCCGGGTGGCCGGGCGGGAGCTCTGCCCGCCCTGCCCCAGGGAGGGCGCCGAGGCCGCCGGGGCCACCGCCTCGGGCCGGTCCGCCGCACGGGCCGCCCTGCGCTCCTTACGGGTGCCGCCGCGGCGGCGCTCCACGACGCGGGTGGTCGCGAACAGCGCCCACGCGAGGCCCAGCACACCGAAGCCCGCCCAGGCGGTCGGGCTGAACGCGGTGTCGGCCAGCCATTCGACGACTCCCGTCATCACCAGGCCGATCGGCACGAGCGAGTACGCCGCGATACGGGCCGCGGCCAGGAAACGCTTGCGGTACGCCGTGATGGCCGCAATGCCCAGGCCTGCCGCGGACACGGCGGAGCAGACGGTCTCGGCAATCATCCGGTCCTCCAGGCGTGGCGCGGTCGGGCAGGTGCACTTCGTCCCTTCCATCCTGCACCCGCCGCACCCCGGCGGGCCATGCCTCGCCCCCACATCAGGGAGATCTCCGGGTCGCCTCCTCCGCAGGTGCCGGTGCAGGTCTACGGGCTGGAAGACTGTCGGCATGAGCGACTCCTCCCCTGCCCCGTCCGCCGCCCCCGTCCTCGAGATCTGGTGCGACCTCCAGTGCCCGGACTGCCGCACCGCGCTGGACGACCTCCGATCGCTGCGCGCCCGCTACGGCGATCGTCTGGAGCTGCGGCTGCGGCACTTCCCCCTGGAGAAGAACAAGCACGCCTTCGCCGCCGCCCAGGCCGCGGAGGAGGCATGGGAGCAGGGCCGGGGATGGCCGTACGCCGAGGCCCTGCTGGGGCGGGTGGAGGAGCTGGCCCGTAAGGGAGAACCCTTCCTGGTCGAGGTGGCCCGCGAACTGGACCTGGACGCCGAGGAGTTCGACTCCGCGCTGATCGACGGCCGGCACATCCTGATCGTGGACGCCGACCAGGCCGAGGGCAAGGCGATCGGCGTGACCGGCACCCCGACCTACGTCATCGACGGCGAGCGGCTCGACGGCGGCAAGAGCCAGGAGGGGCTGCTCGAGCGGATCGAGGAGATCGCGGACCGGCTGCTGGCCGGGCAGGAGCAGGGCTGACCCGGCCCCTGCGGGGCCCCTACACCAGCGGCTTGTACATGGCGTACTGCTGATTCTCGTAGCCGAGTGACGCGTAGAGCCGTTCGGCCGGGGTGTTGCCGGCGAAGACGTTGAGGCCGATGGTCCGTCTGCCCTCGGCGATCGTCTGGGCTTCGGCCACCAGCATGAGGGTGCGGCCGTGCCCCTTCCCCCGGTGGGCGGCCCCGGTCTCGACGTCGAAGACGAAGGCGTTGTCCTTGCGCACCCCGAGCCACAGCGTGCCCACCGGTGTCCCCTGGTGTTCCACGACGCTGATGGGCATGCCGGGGGTGGCGAGGCCGCCGGGCAGCAGGGCGGCGTGGTCCCGCTCCGACTTGGCCCGGGCCTCGGCCTCCGGCACGCCCCGCTCGATCCAGCTCCGCGCGTAGTCCTCCTTGCCCTTCTCCAGCCAGGGGCCGAACTCCGCCTCGGTCATGGGCCGGGCCCGGCTGCCCCGCGGCAGTTCCGGCGGGGTGTCGCCGAGCGGCTTCTCCATGACGCGGTTGCGCACGACGTAGCCGAGCGCGGTGGCGAGCCGGAACGCCGGCTCGGCGTCGGCGGGCACCGTCGCCTCGATGCGACGGCACCCCCAGCCGCGCGCCACCTCCTCGGCGGCGAGCGCGGCCACCGTGCCCCGGCCTCGTCTGCGGTCCGGTTCCTCGATGCGCACTTTCATGATCCGGGCCACCGCGTCGCCGAACACGGGATGCGTGCCGAGGTGTATCGCCCCTACGGGACGGCTGTTCACACACACCTGGAAGCGGCGTGAGCGCGTCCCGTCGGCGTTCTGCTGAAGCGGCTCGGTCGGCCGCAGGGTCGTGGTCATCAGGGGTGTTCTACCCGCAACAAGGCCCCGGGGCAGCCGAATATGCGAGGGCTGTCAGGGATCGAGGTCGTGCCCGGAACGCTCGTCGAAGATCCGCATGGCCTTGGCGGTCACCGGGCCCGGCGCGCCCGGCAGCTCACGGTCGTCGACACGGTGCACGGCCTGCACGTCCCGCAGCGTGGACGTCAGGAAGACCTCGTCGGCCCGCTCCAGCACGTCCAGCGGCAGATCGGTCTCCCGGGCACCGGTCCATGCGATCGCATAGGCGCGCGTGATGCCCGCGAGGCAGCCCGAGGCGAGCGGCGGAGTGTGGATCTCGCCGTCGAGGACGACGAAGACGTTGGACCCGGTGCCCTCGCAGAGCTGTCCCACCGTGTTGCCGAACAGGGCCTCGGACGCGCCCCGTTCGCGGGCGCGGGCGAGGGCCACGACGTTCTCGGCGTACGAGGTGGTCTTCAGGCCGGTGAGCGCGCCGCGCTCGTTGCGGGTCCAGGGGACCGTGATCACGGCGGTGGAGTCGGGGCGCCGGTGGGTCGCGCCGAGGGCGACGACGAGGGTCGGGCCGCGCTCGCCGCGGTCGGACCCGAGCGGGCCGTGGCCGCCGGTGTAGGTGATCCGGAGGCGCCCGAGCGGCGCGGGGTTGGCCTCGAGTACGGCGGCACAGGCGCGGCGCACCTCGTCGTGGTCCGGGTCGGGCAGGCCGAGGCCGCGCGCCGACCGGGTCAGCCGGTCGATGTGCCGGGTGAGCGCGAACGGCCGGCCGTGCACGGCCTTCACCGTCTCGAAGATGCCGTCGCCCACGGTCAGTCCATGATCGAAGACGGAGACGCGGGCGGACTCGCTGTCCTGCAGCCTGCCGTCGAGCCAGATCTTCACGTCAAGTCCTCTCCATTCACCTCATACCCTCCCGACGCTATCGCGAGCAGCCGGGCGGCCTTCAGCTCGGTCTCCCGCCACTCCCCCTCGGGATCCGAGCCCCAGGTGATGCCGGCACCGGTGCCGAAGCGCAACACGCCGTCGGCCCGGTCGATCCAGAACGTACGAATCCCGACGGCCAGCTCACCGGCCTGCCGGTCGGCGTCCACCCAGCCGATCCCTCCGCAATACGGCCCTCTGGGCGCCGTCTCCAGCGCGTCGATGATCCGCAGGGCGCTCGACTTGGGCGCGCCGGTGACCGATCCGGGGGGAAAGGCCGCGCCGAGCAGCTCGGCCCAGCCGGCCCCCTCCCCCAGCTCACCGCGGACGGTCGACACGAGATGGACCAGCCCCGGATGCTTCTCGACGGCACACAGATCGGGCACCGTCACACTGCCCGTGGCACAGACCCGCCCGATGTCGTTGCGGACCAGGTCCACGATCATCACGTTCTCGGCGTAGTCCTTCTCCAGCAGGTCCGCCTCGGTGCGGCCGGTGCCCTTGATGGGTCCGGACTCGACGACCCGTCCGTCGCGCCGCAGGAACAGTTCGGGTGACGCGGTGGCGATCTCCACACCGTGACCGGGCAAGCGGATCGTTCCTGCATACGGCGCCGGGTTACCGCGGGCCAGCAGCGCGGTGAGGGCGTCCACGTCGGCGCCGGGCGCGACGGGCGCGGACAGCACCCGGCACAGATTCGCCTGGTAGACCTCGCCGGCCGCGATGTGCTCGCGGATCCGCCGAACGGCTGCCGTGTACGCGGCGTGGTCGAGCGAGGACGTCCAGTCGTCCGCCGCCGGTGCGTGCCATGCGCCGGGCACGGGGGCGGGCACCGGCCGCTCCCGCACCTCACTGAAGCGGGCGCAGGTCAGACGGCCCTCGAAGTCGGCGCAGACGGCCCAGAAACCGCTGGATTCCAGGGCTTCGGGATCGTCGGTGACGTCGAGGAGCCCGGTGGCGACGCGGTCGCCGAAGCGGACCAGAGGAAGGAGCTCGGACACACACTCGAGTCTATGGCGGTGTCCAGGGGGTGACCGGAGGATGTCCCTTCCGGAGGCTCCGCGGCATCCCTGAGCAGGGGAAGCGCAGCACGCTGCACAAACGCGTTTTTGTGCTGGCCCCGGAATCCGCTAGAGTTCAACACGTCGCCGGGCCGCGAGAGCGGACCGGAAACGACAAGCGGACGTAGCTCAGTTGGTAGAGCGCAACCTTGCCAAGGTTGAGGTCGCCAGTTCGAACCTGGTCGTCCGCTCGCAGGAACAGGGGGCTTCCGGGCCCCCTGCACTCCTGGTGGAGTGGCCGAGAGGCGAGGCAACGGCCTGCAAAGCCGTCTACACGGGTTCAAATCCCGTCTCCACCTCCAAGGACGATTAGCTCAGCGGGAGAGCGCTTCCCTGACACGGAAGAGGTCACTGGTTCAATCCCAGTATCGTCCACTGGATCTGCTCGAAGATCCGTACCCGCGCGATTAGCTCAGCGGGAGAGCGCTTCCCTGACACGGAAGAGGTCACTGGTTCAATCCCAGTATCGCGCACGCAGTGCCCATGATCCGCTGCACCGAGTGGTCATGGTCCCGAGGACGATTAGCTCAGCGGGAGAGCGCTTCCCTGACACGGAAGAGGTCACTGGTTCAATCCCAGTATCGTCC
>NZ_JBHUQX010000452.1:0-7028 GCF_042674225.1 Streptomyces sp. NPDC056948 | reverse complement strand
ATCCAGGGCTGCGCGGGCCATGGGTAGGCGGCGACCGCCTGGAGCCGCGCGCCGCGCCGGGCGGCCTCGGCGAAGGCGAACTCGAGCGTCGCCTCGTCGGGGCCGTCCACCTTCAGGCCGACGACGACGCGCGCGCCGGGGCCCTCGGACGTCTCGTCCCGCACCTCGCCCGCGGCCCGGGGCACCACGACGACGGGGCACTCCGCGTCACGGGCGGCGGCCATGCCGCTGGAGCCGAGCAGCAGGCCGGCGAAGCCGCCGCGGCCCCGGGAGCCCAGCACCAGCAACTGGGCGGAGGCTCCCAGTTCGGGCAGGACGGCGCTGACCGCGCCCTCCAGTGCGACGTACTCCGTGTCCGGCTGGTCGGCGCGTCCTTCCAGGCGGGTGCGGACCCGTTCGAGGACGGGGTCGTCCTGCGGGTCCGCCGGTCCGGCGGCGAGGATCTCGGGCTGTGCCCAGTGGGCGTACTGGCGTACATGGACCACGCGCAGGGGCGCCGAACGCCTGCGGGCGGCGTCGAGGGCCCACTCCAGGGCGCGCAGGCTGTCGTCCGAACCGTCGACCGCCGCGATGACCGGCAGGGTGCTCACGGATTCCTCACCTCCGGGATACGACCGTCCCTTCCGGGGGCCAGCCTGGCTCAGGTGCCGGCCCCGGGAGGATGTCTCGGGTCGCGTGTCCGGAAATGCGGGCGCAACACCCCCGGATCGGCCGTCGGATCACGGCCGTCCGGGACGGTTCACCCGGCCCGGGTCACGTGAGGTCGAACTCCCCTTCCCGCGCTCCTGACACGAACGCGCCCCACTCGTCGGGCGTGAAGATCAGGGAAGGGCTTTCCGGGCTGCCACTGTTCCGCATGGCGATGAAGCCCTCCACGAAGGCGATCTGGACATCCCCCACGCCACGGCTGCTGGAATGCCACTCCGCGTTGGTGAGGTCCAGGTCCGGCTTGTCCCAGCCCGTGAGCGGGCGCTGCTGGGTGGTGGTCTCGGCCACGTCCGTGCTCCTCCCGATTCGTCGTCCGCGGCCAGCCTAGCGATCGTGCCCCATGGCCAACAGGGCACGTGAGGGGGACCTTTCAGGAGTCGGTTCGGGAGTCGTTTCAGGACTCGGGTGGCTGTGCTCCCACGAGCCACATCGAGAAGAACTGCGATCCGCCGCCGTAGGCGTGTCCGAGGACCCTGCGGGCGCCGTCCACCTGGTGTTCCCCGGCCTGTCGGCGCACCTGGAGCGCCGCCTCCGCGAAGCGGATCATGCCGGAGGCGCCGATGGGGTTGGTGGACAGGACGCCGCCCGACATGTTGACGGGCAGGTCCCCGTCCAGTTCGGTCACGCCCGCCTCGGTGAGTTTCCAGCCCTCGCCCTCGACGGCGAAGCCGAGGTTCTCCAGCCACATCGGCTCGTACCAGGAGAACGGCACGTAGATCTCGGCGCCGTCGATCTCGCGGCGGGGGTCGGTGATCCCGGCCTGCCGGTAGACGTCGGCCGCGCAGTCCTGGCCGGCCTGCGGGGAGACGAAGTCCTTGCCGGCGAAGAGGGTCGGTTCGCTGCGCATCGCGCCGCCGAGCATCCAGGCGGGCGGTCGTGGTGCCCGGGCGGCTCCCGCGCGGTCGGTGAGGATCATGGCGCAGGCGCCGTCGGAGGAGGGGCAGGTCTCCGAGTAGCGGATCGGGTCCCACAGCATGGGCGAGGCCGTCACCTTCTCCAGGGTGATGTCGTGTTCGTGCAGGTGGGCGTAGGGGTTCCTCAGCGCGTTGCGCCGGTCCTTGTAGGCGACCAGGGCGCCGATCGTCTCGGGTGCGCCGCTGCGTCGCATGTACGCGCGTATGTGCGGGGCGAAGAAACCGCCCGCCCCGGCCAGCAGGGGCTGCTGGAAGGGGATCGGCAGGGACAGGCCCCACATGGCGTTCGATTCGGACTGTTTTTCGAAGGCGAGGGTGAGGACGGTGCCGTGGACGCGGGCCGCGACGAGGTTCGCGGCGACGAGCGCGGTGGAGCCGCCGACCGACCCGGCGGTGTGCACGCGGAGCATGGGTTTGCCGACGGCTCCGAGCGCGTCGGCGAGGTAGAGCTCCGGCATCATGACGCCCTCGAAGAAGTCGGGCGCCTTGCCGATCACGACGGCGTCGATGTCGGCCCAGGTCAGCTCGGCGTCGTCGAGCGCGCGTCGTGCCGCCTCCCGGACCAGCCCGGCGATCGACAGGTCCCGGCGTGCCGCGACGTGCTTGGTCTGGCCGATGCCGACGACGGCCACGGGCTCCTTGCTCATCGGGGCTCCCCTTCGAGTACGGCGACCAGGTTCTGCTGCAGGCAGGGGCCGGACGTGGCGTGGGCGAGGGCGCGGTCGGACTCGCCGCGGTGGATGCGGGCGGCGGCCTCTCCGAGGCGGATGAGGCCGGCGGCCATGATCGGGTTGGCGGCGAGCGCTCCGCCGGAGGGGTTGATGTGTACGCCGTCGTCGAGCCCGAGGGCCTTGCGCAGGACGATCTCCTGCGTGGTGAAGGGTGCGTGCAGCTCGGCGGTGTCGACAGGCCGTTCGAAGGCGCCGGCCCGCTCGGCGGCCAGGCGGGTGGACGGCGAGTCGGTCAGGTCGCGCACGCCGAGGCTGTGTGCCTCGATGCGGTGGTCGATGCCGCGGATCCAGGCGGGGCGTGCGCACAGTTCACGGGCCCGGTCTCCGGCCGCGAGGATCACTGCGGCGGCCCCGTCGCCGATGGGCGGGCAGTCACCGGTGCGCAGGGGCCGAACCAGGTACTCCCCCTGCGCCACGGACCCCTTGAGCTGCGCGTGCGGGTTGGCGGTGGCCGCCTCCCGGTTGCGGGCGGCGACGGCCGCGAGGGCGGGCTCGTCGGTGTCGCCGGCGTCGATGAGGGCCTGTGCCTGGAGGGCGGCGAGCGCCACGGAGTCGGGCCACAGGGGTGCCACGTAGTACGGGTCGAGCTGGCGGGTCAGCACGTCGCGGACCGGGCCGGGCGAGGACTTGCCGTACGAGTAGACCAGGGCGGTGTCGGCGTCGCCGGTGAGGAGTTTGGTCCAGGCCTCGTACAGGGCCCATGCGCCGTCCATCTCGACGTGGGACTCGGAGATCGGCGGCCAGGCGCCGACGCCGTCGAGGGCAAGCGTGAAGGAGAAGGCGCGGCCGGCGAGGTAGTCGCTGGAGCCGGAGCAGGTGAAGTCGATGTCGGCGGTCTTCAGGCCGGTGCGGTCGAGGACCTCGTGCAGTACCGGCATGAGCATCTCCACCTCGGAGAGCTCCTCGCTGGTGCGCCGGTGGGCGGTCTGGGCGAAGGCGACGACGGCAATCTCGCGGTCCCGCGGTGCGCTCGTCACAGCAGCTCCTTGTAGACGTCGTAGTCCGCGTCGGGCTCGCCCGTCGGCCGGTAGTGGTCGGGATAGCGGGCGCCCTCCGTCCACACGGGTTCGACCCGCAGCCCCATGCGGACCTCGTCGTACGGGATGCCGCCGATACGGCCGTGGAGCGCGAGGCCGGCGCCGTCGAGGGCGATGTGTGCGTAGACGTACGGCACCTCGATGTCCAGGTTCTTCGCCTTGATGTTGACGATGCAGAACGTGGTCACCGTGCCGCGCGGCCCCACCTCGACCTGTTCGGCTGTGGCCACCCCACATGTGGGGCAGGCACCCCTCGGCGGGACGTAGACCTTCCGGCAGGACGGGCAGCGCTCGCCGACGGTGCGTCGGCCGCCCAGGGCGTTGATGTACGCGGTCTGGGCGCGGCCGGGCGAGTAGGTGTAGTCGAGGCGGGCGGCGGCGACGATGCCGGTGACGGAGTCCTCGAACTCACCGGTATTTCCTATGAGTTGCGGCGGCTCGCCGTCGTACGGCTCGAAGCAGGCGATGTCCGTGATGGTTCCGGTGCGTTCCTCCGCCCAGCGGATGCGGACGCGCATGCCTGTGTGGACGGCGTCGGGGTCCGGGGCGTCGAGGGCGTGCAGAAGGGCTGTGTCGGCGCCGTCGAGGCGGACCAGGGCCCAGGCGAAGGGGGTGGTGAGGGGCTGGCCGCGGCGGGGGGCGTGGTTCCAGGCCCAGGTGGTGACCGTGCCGGTGGGGGCGACCTCGACGAGGTCGCGGATCTCCTCGGCGGTGACGGGGTCGTACTCGGCGGGCGGGACGAGGACGCGCCCGTCACTCGCGCGTACCCCCAGGACGACGCGTTCGCGCAGGCCGGTCAGGAAGGCGCTCTGGACGGGGCCGAGGGAGCGGGTGAAGGGGAACTCGACGACGAGGGGGGCTTTGAGGACTTCGGGCATGCCACAGGGCTCCTTCGGTCAGGCGCGCTTGTAGACGGGCGGTCGTTTCTCCGCGAAGGCGCGGGCGCCCTCCTTGGCGTCGGCGGTGTCGAACACCGGCCAGCCCCGGGTGAGTTCGGCCGCGAGGCCGTCGGACTCGGTCAGCTCCGCGGTCTCGTAGACGGAGGCCTTGACGGCCTCGACGGCCAGCGGGCCGCAGGAGTTGACCTGTTCGGCGATCTCCAGTGCCCGTTCGAGTGCGGTGCCGTCGGGGACGACGTGGCCGACCAGGCCGATGGCGGCGGCCTCGCGGGCACTGTAGGGGCGGCCGGTGAGGAGCATCTCCAGGGCGTGGGTGCGCGGGATCTGGCGTTGCAGCCGGACCGTGGAGCCGCCGATGGGGAACAGGCCCCGCTTCACCTCGAACAGGCCGAAGGTCGCCGATTCGCCGGCGACGCGGATGTCGGTGCCCTGGAGCATCTCGGTGCCGCCCGCGACGCAGTACCCCTCGACGGCGGCGATCACCGGTTTGCGGGGGCGGTGGTGGCGCAGCATCGCCTTCCAGTGCAGGTCGGGGTCGGCCTTGAGCCGGTCGCGGTACTCCTCGCCGGCCATGCCTTTCCCGGCGAGGGCCTTGAGGTCCATGCCCGAGCAGAACGAGCCGCCCGCGCCGGTGAAGACGATCGAGCGGACCGAGTCGTCCGCGTCGGCCTCGAGCCAGCCGTCGTGGAGGCCGACGAGCATCGGCAGCGAGAGCGCGTTCCTGGCCTGAGGCCTGTTGAGCGTGAGCACCAGTGTGGCGCCTTCGCGCTGCACGGTGAGGTGTTCCGTCCCACCCATGGCCAACTCCCCTCTCGAAGAACGAGAACAGGTTGCAGTAGGGCGCGAGGCACTTCAAGGGTTTTCTGACAGGTAGTCAGTTTTCTTCGCGCGGACCCTTCACAGTTGGGCCGCCCTTTGCTCTGATGACCGGCGAACCGTCCGATGCCAGGCACGTCCCGGGTCAGGAGGAGCGGTGGAGTACAACCTTGCCGACCTGTTCGAGTCGGTCGTCGACGTCGTCCCCGGCCGTGAGGCGCTGGTGTACGCCGACCATCCCGGTACGGGCGCGGAGCGCCGTCTGACGTACGCGGAGCTGGACGCGGCGGCCAATCGCGTCGGCCACCATCTGCTCGACAGCGGGATACGGCCCGGTGAGCACCTCGGTCTCCACCTCTACAACGGGGTGGAGTATCTGCAGACGGTGCTGGGCTGCCTGAAGGCGCGGATCGTCCCGGTCAACGTCAACTACCGGTACGTGGAAGAGGAGTTGGTGTACCTCTACCGGGACGCGGATCTGGTGGCGTTGGTCTTCGACGCGGAGTTCACGGACCGGGTGGCGGCGGCGCGTCCGCGGGCGGGGAAGCTGCGCCATCTGGTCCGGGTGGGTGCGCCGGCGCAGGGGGCCGCGGAGGTGCCGTGTACGGAGTTCGCGGATGCCGAGGCCGCGGGGTCGTCGTCACGCGGCTTCCCGGCACGTTCGGCCGACGACCAGTTCATCATCTACACCGGGGGTACGACCGGGATGCCCAAGGGTGTGATGTGGCGGCAGGAGGATCTGTTCTTCGCGGGTCTCGGCGGGGGCGCCCCGACCGGTGAGCCGGTGAAGAAGCCGGAGGAGCTGGCCGAGCGGGTCGCGGCCGGTGGGTCCGGGATCACCTTCTTTCCCACGGCTCCGCTGATGCACGGCACGTCCACCCTCACGGCGTTCATCGGCTTCAACTTCGGGCAGCGGGTCGTGATCCACCGCAAGTTCGTGCCCGAGGAGGTGCTGCGGGCCGTGGAGAAGGAGAGGGTCAGCAGCATCTCGCTGGTGGGCGACGCGATGCTGCGGCCGCTGATCGACGCGCTGGGCGGTCCGCTGCGGCACATCGACCGCTCCTCGCTGTTCAGCGTGTCGTCGTCGGGCGCGATCATGTCGGACACGGTGCGCCGGCAGTTCCAGGAGCTGGTGCCGAACGCCATGCTGCTGAACAACTTCGGCTCGTCGGAGTCCGGTTTCAACGGCACGGCGACCGCGGACTCGGGACCCGAGCGGGGCTTCCGGATCCGTGTCCACGCCCGTACGCAGGTGGTGGACCCGGCCACATACGAACCCGTGGCGGCCGGCGAGGTGGGCCGGATCGCCCAGTGCGGACATGTGCCGCTCGGCTACTACAACGACCCCGCCAAGACCGCCGGGACCTTCTTCGACAGGGGCGGCGAGCGGTGGGTGCTGCTCGGTGACATGGCCACGGTCGACGAGGAGGGCGTGGTCACCGTCCTGGGGCGCGGCTCGCAGTGCATCAACACCGGCGGCGAGAAGGTGTACCCGGAGGAGGTCGAGCAGGCCCTCAAGTCCCACCCGGACGTCTACGACGCGCTGGTGGCCGGGGTGCCGGACCTCCAGTGGGGCCACCATGTGGCGGCCGTGGTGCAGCTGCGCGAGGGGGCGGTGCGGCCGTCGCTGGAGGACATCCGGGCGCACTGCCGTGACCGGCTCGCCGGCTACAAGATCCCGCGCCAGCTCGTGATCACGGAGTCGGTCCAGCGGTCGCCGAGCGGCAAGGCGGACTACCGGTGGGCCCGGGAGGTGGCGGTGGCGGCGGACGGGTGATTTTCCGGCCTGTCGATTGAACCTAAGGTGACGTGCGGACGTACTGGTGGTGGCAGGCTCGGCTCACCGGGCTCTGTTTGCCATGCCTAGCTTGTAATAAATGAAGGTCCTCCGGGTGTCGATGTTTACTATGTTGTTTATGTAGG
>NZ_JBHUQX010000451.1:0-7093 GCF_042674225.1 Streptomyces sp. NPDC056948 | reverse complement strand
CCATGGCCACGCAGACCGTGACACCGGAGACGACGATCGCGCGGCCACTGGTCGCGGCGGCGATCCTGAGGGCCGTCCGCGCGTCATGGCCGGCCGCCTCCGCACGCGCTCCCCGCGCTGCTGGACGCGGCCCGGGGGCGTACCGACCTGCGTCCGGCGGTGCTGGAGTTCGCGGGGCCGCGGGCCCTGTGGCTGGCGCGGCTGAACCAGGACTGGCGGTTCGCCCTGCGCTCGGCACCGGGCGGTGGAGCGGCCCTGCCGCCCGTCGATGACGACGACCGGATTCAGCAGCTCTGGCAGGAAGGCCTGTTCGCCGAACGGGTCGCCCTTCTCTCCGCCCTGCGCTCCCGCGAACCGGCCGCCGCACGCGAACTGCTCGCCGCGACCTGGACGACGGAACGGGCCGAGGACCGGCTGATGTTCCTCGACTCCCTGCGCGCGGGCCTGGGCCCCGACGACGAGCCGTTTCTGGAACAGGCACTGGCCGACCGCAGCCGCAACGTCCGGGCGACGGCGGCGGAGCTGCTGTCGGCGCTGCCCGGTTCGGCGCTCGCCGCGCGGATGGCGGTCAGGGCGGAGGCGTGCGTGGCCGTCGACCACACACAGACACCCCAGGCCGCACAGACAAACCAGGCAGCACAGACAGGCCAGGCAGCCCAAACTGCCCAAGCCACTCAGATCACTCAGACCGCTCAGACCACCCCGACGATCGCCGTCGAAGCACCGCACGAATGCGATCCGGGCATGGAGCGCGACGGGGTGGTGGCGAAGGCCCCGGCGGGACGGGGAGAACGGTCCTGGTGGTTCGGCCAGTTGGTCGAGGCGGCACCGCTCGGGACCTGGTCGCGGCGGCTGGGCGGGCGGACACCCCGGGAGATCGTGGCGCTGCCGGTGGCGGACGACTGGCAGGGCGAACTGCACGCGGCATGGTGCCGGGCGGCGGTGCGCCAGCGGGACGCCGAGTGGTCGCGTGCGCTGCTCGGCGAGCCCTCGGCGCCGGAGGCGGGCGGCCCGGGCGCGGTGTCCCTGGCCGAACGCGCCAAGCTGCTCGGCACGCTGGGCGCCGCCGAACGGGCCGAGTGGGTGGCCGGCTTCATCGCGACGCACGGTCTGTCCGAGGCCTTTCAGCTGCTCGGGGTGTGCGCGGTGCCGTGGTCCGGGCCGCTCGGCCGGGCGGTGGTGGACGCGCTCAACATCGCTCGGGACGCGGGGAGTTATCCATGGAGTTTCAGCGGGGTCATGGGCCTGGCCGAGCGCTGCCTCGACCCGTCCGAGGCCGGCCGCCTCGACGCCCTGCTGGCCGTACCGGACGAACCGGAGAACGCGTCACCCGGAGCCGGCGGCTACTGGGCGGAGGCCTTCCAGCGCCTGGTCACGACCCTGCGGCTGCGCGCGGCGATGGCGGAGGAACTGGGCGCGCCGTAACCCCGCACGGCCCCGACGACTGCGCACGGAACCGGCCCCGGCCGACAACAGGCCCACCAGCCCCGACCTCAGGCCCGGCCCCAACCGCGACCCCGACCCCGACCCCGACCCCGACCAGCCGAACCCGTCCCGGCCCCACCGCCGGAGGCCTACGCCCCGGCCGGCTGGCGTACGTTCGTCCGGACCCACTCCACGATCGACGTCGTCGTCGCGCCGGGCGTGAAGATCTCCGCGACGCCCTTCTCCTTCAGCAGAGGAATGTCCGCCTCGGGGATGATCCCGCCGCCGAAGACCAGGATGTCCGCCGCGTCCCGCTCCTTGAGCAGCTCGATCACCGCCGCGAAGAGCGTGTTGTGCGCGCCGGAGAGGATGGACAGCCCGATCGCGTCGGCGTCCTCCTGGATCGCCGTGTCGACGACCTGCTCGGGAGTCTGGTGGAGACCCGTGTAGATGACCTCCATACCGGCGTCACGCAGGGCCCGCGCGATCACCTTGGCGCCGCGATCGTGGCCGTCGAGCCCCGGCTTTGCCACCACTACGCGGATCGGACCGGCTGCCACACCCATCACTGCCTCCATGAAGCGAATACATCCATCCGTACCGACAAGTACCGCACACATCGGGCACGCCGTACACGCCGCACCGCACGGACACCCCGCCCCGCATCGTCCGGGCAAGTGAACGAACGTTATCTCCAGGATCCCGCAACCGGCAGTTTCGCGCTGCGGACCGAGGGGGAAATCACACGATGGGACAAGCGCAAGGGGAGCCGCGACGAGGTCGCCGTACCGCCGCCGCACCCACCACGCACAGCGGCGGTACGGCACTTCGGCGAAGACACGCAGGGCAAGCACCGCACGTACGGCACGTACCGCACGCAGGGGACCACTGGCGCCACACACGCCACACGCAACACTCAGGCCCCACGGCACACGCGGCTCAGGCCGCTCACGTGGTCATCGCCGGCCGTCTTCGCAGCAGCTTTCCACGAGGGCACACGGGGGGCGGAGCCGTCCTCCCGTGCGCCGACAGGAGGTCGGCCATGAAGGTCACCGGGGCTGCTCTGCCCTTTCTCCCGCTCTGCCGGCGCCTGCTGCCGAGCCGGCTGACGGGACTCTCCCTGGCCCTTCTGAAGGCCACCGCCCTGGAGATCGCGATCCTGGCCGGGCATCTCCTCCTCTATCCCTCGGGCATCACCCAGGAGCGACGAACCCCCGCCCCGGCACTGCCCGCGACGGACGGTGCGGCCCAACTGCCCACGGAGGCCAAGCCCCCGGTCCTCCTGCTGCATGGCTTCATCGACAACCGCTCGGTCTTCGTCCTGCTGCGCCGCAGCCTCGCCCAGCACGGCAGGCAGCAGATCGAGTCCCTCAACTACTCGCCGCTGACCTGCGACATACGCGCCGCGGCCGAGCGGCTCGGCCGGCACATAGAGGAGATCTGCGAGCGCACCGGGGCCCGGCAGGTCGATGTCGTCGGGCACAGCCTCGGCGGCCTGATAGCGCGTTACTACGTGCAGCGGCTCGGCGGTGACGCCCACGTCCGGACCCTCGTCACCCTCGGCACGCCGCACTCCGGCACCCGAGTCGCGCCCCTGGCCGACGCGCACCCCATCGTGCGCCAGATGCGCCCCGGCTCACCGGTGCTCGAGGAGCTCACTCGGCCCGCCCCTGACTGCCGTACGCACTTCGTCAGCTTCTGGAGCGACCTGGATCATGTGATGGACCCGCTGGAGACGGCCCGCATCGACCATCCCGATCTGACGGTGCAGAACGTGCGGGTGACCGGCATCGGCCATCTCGCCCTGCCCGTGCACCCCGCAGTCGCCAACGGAATACGGCAGGTTCTCGACACGGCCCACCCGGGTGAACCGTCCGTCGATCACACCGGCGGCCTCACGGTGGCCTGACAACGGCCCCGACCGATGCGCGCATCGCATCGAAATGTCGAACAAACTTCGAACACAAAGCCAAACCCGCGCCCGCCGTCCGCCAAAACACGGCCGAATGCCCGTTTCATGCGCGCGCGAAACCTGCCGAAGATTGTCGTGCCCGCGTACCGCCGGGTACAGTCGCCGCACTGCTCTGGCAGCCCCTGTTGTCGAGGCGAAAGAGAAGTTGGTGAACGACCGTCACCCGTCGGGGACCATGCCCCCGGCTCCGGCTTCCGAGGCCGCCTCGGCGCACTACGCGTCGTACGGCACCCAGGAAGCCCAGTACGGCGACTTCACCACGTACGGCGACTACGCCGCCACCGGATTCGACGCCACCGGCGCCCACACCACCGGTACGGACGGCGCCGGTTTCGATGCCACCGGCCACGCCACCGCGAGCTTCGCCAGCGACCCCCTCTTCGGCAACCTCCCGGGCAGCGGCCCCGACACGGGCACGTACGACACAGGTCACTGGCACACGGGCACGCACGAGAACCCGCACTACGACGCGTACGCGGCCCAGCACCACGCCGCCTACGACACCGGTGTCTACGACACGACCTCCTGGGCGGCCCAGCAGCAGCCGCTGTCGGTCATCCCGCCGCAGGCCACGTCCCCCGACGCCACCGGCCAGTGGGACAGCGGCGCCTGGCTCCAGCCCGACCAGTCCGGCAATCCGGCCGACCAGACCCAGCAGTGGGAATGGGGCACGCAGGCCTTCGACACCGGCACCTACGACGCCACGCAGTGGAACTCCGACGGCTCCGCCGCGCCGTCCCCCGACGGGTACGAGCAGCACGCGGACGCCTTCCACCAGCACGAGACGGCGACGTTCGAGCACATCGGCTACGACGAAGCCGGCGGGGCCGCCTACGACGACCCCGCCACGGACGGCGGTGAGCCGGCCGCCACCGGCGAACTGCCCACCGTCGCCCCGCTCCTGGACGGCCAGGAAGAGGTCGGCCCGCGCACCGCCGCACGGGCGGCCTCGCGCGCCGGGTCCCGCTCCCGCCGCCGCACGCCCCCCAAGCGCTCGGCGCTGCTGACCATCGCGGTGCCCTCGGCGTGTGTGATGGGCGTCGCGGGGATCGCCGCCGCCTCCGTCGGCAGCCTCACCGAGGACAGCGCCGCGGAGGCGCAGACGACCGCGGCGGACGCGCAGCCGGTGCAGCCGGCCGCCGCCAACAACAAGCTGGACACACAGCTCAAGAGCCTCTCCGCCGGAGCCGACGACTTCGCCGACCGGGCCAGCCGTACGCAGGAACGTATCGACCTCAAGGCTCAGCAGGCGGCCGAGCGGAAGCGGGCGGCGGAAGAGGCGGCCCGCAAGGAGCGGCTGCGCCCGAAGTTCGCCATGCCGGTCGCCCGCCACGGACTCAGCGCCCAGTACGGCCAGTCCGGCATCAACTGGATGTCCCTGCACACCGGCATCGACTTCCCCGTCTCGTACGGCACGACCGTGATGGCCGCGACCGACGGCACCGTCCGCACCCAGTGGAACAGCGCGTACGGCAACATGCTGATCCTGACCGCGAAGGACGGCACGGAGACGTGGTACTGCCACCTCTCCACCTACACGGTCCCCTCCGGTACGAGCGTGAAGGCCGGCGATCCGATCGCGCGCTCCGGCAACTCCGGCAACTCGACCGGCCCTCATCTGCACTTCGAGGTGCGTCCGGCCGGCGGCTCGCCGATCGACCCGCTCCCGTGGCTGCGCAGCCACGGCGTCGACCCGACGTAACGTCCCGGCAGCCCCCGCCGGTCCAGCCCCCGCCGGTCCGGCCGGCGGAGGCTCACCTCACAGGACTACCTCACCTCACAGGACCACCGCCGCACCGGGCTACAGCTTCTGCACCGGCGCGTACCGCAGCAGCAGCCGCTTGGGCTTGGTGTCCCCGAAGTCGATCGTCGCCTCGGCGTTCCCACCCGTGCCCTTGACCGCCACGACGGTCCCGAGCCCGAACTGGTCGTGCGTGACCCGGTCCCCGACCACGAGCGACACCGCCGGCTTCTCGGAGGTGCGGCGTGTGGCGAAACCGGAGGCTCCCGACGCCGACGAACGCGAACGGGACGACGACAGCGAGGCCGCCACGGCGGAGACCGGTCCGGAGGACGCGGGCGCGGTCGCACCGGTCCGCTTCCACTCCAAGTGGGTCGGCGGGATCTCCTCCAGGAACCGGGAGGGCGGGTTGTACGACGGCTGGCCCCAGGCGCTGCGCAGGGTGGAGCGCGTCAGATAGAGCCGTTCCCGCGCGCGCGTGATGCCCACATACGCCAGGCGCCGCTCCTCCTCCAGCTCCTTGGTCTGGCCGAGGGCGCGCATGTGCGGGAAGACGCCGTCCTCCATGCCGGTCAGGAAGACGACCGGGAACTCCAGGCCCTTGGCGGTGTGCAGGGTCATCAGGGTGATGACGCCGTCGCCGTCCTCCTCGTCGGGGATCTGGTCGGAGTCGGCGACCAGCGCGACCTTCTCGAGGAAGTCGGCCAGGGTTCCCTGCTCGTCCTCGCCGCGCTCCTGCTCGAACTCCATGGCGACGGCGGCGAGTTCCTGGAGGTTCTCGATCCGGGTCTCGTCCTGCGGGTCGGTGGAGGCCTGCAGCTCGGCGAGGTATCCGGTGCGCTCCAGGATCGCCTCCAGCACGGTGGCGGGCCCGGCGCCGGACTCGACGACCGTACGGAGGTCCTCCATCAGCGTGTTGAACCGCTTGACGGCGTTGGTGGAGCGCGCGGCCATGCCGTACGCCTCGTCGACGCGCTTCAGCGCCTGCGGGAAGCTGATCTTCTCCCGCTGGGAGAGGGCGTCGATCATCGCCTCGGCGCGGTCGCCGATGCCCCGCTTGGGCACGTTGAGGATCCGGCGCAGCGGCACCGAGTCCTCCGGGTTGGCCAGCACGCGCAGGTAGGCCAGGACGTCCCGGACCTCCTTGCGCTCGTAGAAGCGGACGCCGCCGACGACCTTGTAGGGCAGGCCGACGCGGATGAAGATCTCTTCGAAGACACGGGACTGGGCGTTGGTGCGGTAGAAGACGGCGACGTCGCCCGCCTTCGCCTCGCCCGCGTCGGTGAGGCGGTCTATCTCGTCGGCGACGAACTGCGCCTCGTCGTGCTCGGTGTCGGCGACGTAGCCGGTGATCTGCGCGCCCGTGCCCGCGTTGGTCCACAGGTTCTTGGGGCGGCGGGACTCGTTGCGCTCGATGACCGCGTTGGCCGCGCTCAGGATCGTCTGCGTGGAGCGGTAGTTCTGCTCCAGCAGGATCGTCGTCGCGTCCGGGTAGTCCTCCTCGAACTGGAGGATGTTGCGGATCGTCGCGCCGCGGAAGGCGTAGATCGACTGGTCGGCGTCACCCACCACGCACAGCTCGGCGGGCGGCAGGTCGTCCGCGCCGGGCGGTACGTCGACGGGGTGCTCGGAGGTGCCCACGAGCTCCCGGACGAGGGCGTACTGGGCGTGGTTGGTGTCCTGGTACTCGTCCACGAGGACGTGGCGGAAGCGGCGGCGGTAGTGCTCGGCGACGTCCGGGAAGGCGCGCAGCAGGTTGACCGTCGTCATGATCAGGTCGTCGAAGTCGAGGGCGTTCGCCTCACGCAGCCGCGACTGGTACATCGCGTAGGCCTGGGCGAGGGTCTTCTCGAAGCCGTCGCCGGCCTGGGCGGCGAAGTCCTCCTCGTCGATCAGCTCGTTCTTCAGGTTGCTGATCTTGGCGCTGAAGGACTTCGGCGGGAAGCGCTTGGGGT
>NZ_JBHUQX010000450.1:0-7152 GCF_042674225.1 Streptomyces sp. NPDC056948 | reverse complement strand
GAAGAAGACCACGGCCGCGAAGAAGGCCACCTCTGCCGGGAACAGGGGCGGCAGCGCCCGGTCCCGGCTGCCGAAGGGAGGCGGTGAGGGATGACCGACGCTCTCGGATCGGCGAAGTCCGCCGCGAACGGCGCGACGAAGAACCCGCTCACCGATGTGGCTCACAGCGAGGCCGCCGACCGGCTGAAGGCCGAACTGCAGGAGTACCTCGCCGCTCAGGCCACGCGCATGCTGACCGGTGTGGGCCGCAAGCTCGGCGAGACCACCGGCAAATTGAACGACATCGCCGAGGGCAACAGCCCCGGCTTCGCGAAGCTCGCCCTCGACGGCGGCAAGAAGATCGCCGAGGGCAAGGGGCCGCTGCGCGCCGCGCTGGAGACCGGCGGCTCGCACCTGAAGGACAAGGTCACAGGTGCCTTCAAGGGCCTCGTCGGCAAGGGCAAGGGGAAGGGCAAGGGCCGTTCCGGCAACAAGCCCACCGTCATCATCGAGCACATCGATGTCGGCGTACCGCTGCGCACGGCGTACGACCAGTGGACCCAGTACCAGGACTTCAGCACCTTCGCGAAGGGCGTCAAGGCCGCGAGCAAGGCCGACGACACCACCTCCGACTGGCAGTTGAAGGTCTGGTGGTCCAACCGCAGCTGGAAGGCGACCACGACCGAGCAGGTCCCCGACGACCGCATCGCGTGGACCTCCGAGGGTGCCAAGGGCACGACGAAGGGCGTCGTCTCCTTCCACCGGCTCACCGACGGCCTCACCCGCGTCCTGCTGGTCATCGAGTACTACCCCTCCGGTTTCTTCGAGAAGACCGGCAACATCTGGCGCGCCCAGGGCCGCCGCGCCCGGCTCGACCTCAAGAACTACGTCCGCTTCATCACGATCAAGGGCGAGGCGGAGGACGGCTGGCGCGGCGAGATCCGCGACGGCGAGGTCGTCGTCAGTCACGAGGACGCGCTCGCCGAGGAGGAGTCCGAGGAGGAGGGCACCGAGGGCGAGGAGCCGGAGGACGAGTACGAGGAAGGCGAAGAGGAACCCGAGGGCGAGTACGAGGAGGAGGACGAGGCCGAGGGCGAGTACGACGAGGAGGCCGAGGGCGAGGAGGAGCCCGAGGAGGAGCCCGAGGGCGAGTACGAGGAAGACGAGTATGAAGAAGAGGAAGCTGAGGCAGGGAGCCGGCGATGACGACCCCCAGCAGGATGCCCGAACCCTACGGCCAGGGAGGCAGCGCCAACCTGGCCGACATCCTGGAACGGGTGCTGGACAAGGGCATTGTCATCGCGGGCGACATCCGCATCAACCTGCTCGACATCGAACTCCTCACGATCAAGCTCCGGCTCATCGTCGCCTCCGTCGACAAGGCCAAGGAGATGGGCATCGACTGGTGGGAGAGCGACCCGAACCTGAGTACTCGGGCCCGCCGTGATGAACTGACCCGTGAGAACGCCGAGTTGCGCGAGAGGCTGGCCCGGCTGGAGGAGCTGGAGCCCGGCCGCGCGGAGAAGAAGGAGGCCCCGTGACCGGACTGCGGTACGTCTACGCCGTCTGCCGCCCCTTCGGTACGCCGCTCCAGTCCCAGCTGTCAGGGGTGGCGGGCGATCCGCCCCGAGCGCTGACCCACCACGGTCTCGTCGCCGTGGTCAGTCATGTGCCGGAGCGGGACTTCGCCGAGGAACCGCTCCACGCGCATCTGGAGGACCTGGACTGGCTCACCGAGACCGCCCGCGCCCACCAGGGCGTGATCGACGCGCTCACCACCGTCACGACCCCGCTGCCGCTGCGGCTCGGCACCGTCTTCCGGGACGACAGCGGCGTACGGACGATGATGGAGGCACGCGAAGAGGACTTCCAGCGCACCCTCGAACGGCTGGAGGGCCGGGTCGAGTGGGGCGTGAAGGTGTACGCCGAGTCCGAACAGCAGGAGAGTCCCCGGCCCGCGCAGAAAGCCGCGTCGGGCCGGGACTATCTGCGGCAGCGGCGTATGCAGACCAGGTCGCACGAGGAGATGTGGCAGAAGGCCGAGCATTTCTCGAACCGACTGCACGAAAACCTTTCCGCATTCGCGGAGGATTCCCGGCTGCACCCTCCTCAGAATCCCGCGCTTTCCAAGGCGACCGGGCGGAACGTATTGAATGCCGCGTATCTGGTGCCGCGCGCAAATTCCGAGGAATTCGTGGAACTGGTGGACCGTACGAAGGGCGACGTGCCCGGAATGCGTATCGAACTCACCGGCCCCTGGGCGGCCTATTCGTTCGCCGGAGAGGCCACATGACCGACGGAGAGAAGTCGTGACCGTAGTGGAACGCCGTGAGGTCGCCCTCGTGGACCTGCTCGACCGGTTGCTCGCCGGCGGCGTCGTGATCACGGGGGACATCACGCTGCGCATCGCCGACGTCGACCTGGTCCGGATCGACCTCAACGCGCTCATCAGCTCGGTGAACGCCCAGGTGTCCTCGCCGTTCGAGGAGTTGCTGTGACGTCAGCCGACAGCCCCCGGCCCAACCCTCGTCCGCAGCGCAACCGGATGGACCTGGAGCCCGACACCGTCGAGCGTGACCTGGTCAAACTCGTGCTGACGGTGGTGGAACTGCTGCGCCAGCTCATGGAGCGCCAGGCGCTGCGCAGGTTCGACGTGGGGGATCTGAGCGAGGAGCAGGAGGAGCGGGTCGGGCTCACGCTGATGCTGCTCGAGGAGCGGATGACGGAACTGCGCGACCGCTACGGACTGCGGCCCGAGGACCTCAATCTGGACCTCGGGCCGCTCGGACCGCTGCTTCCCCGGGACGGGGGCTGAATCAGCGGGCTAATTCACCACCTGTACCACCGGCCCCGGCTCCCGGCTGCCGACGTGCCCCGCACGAAGAATCCCAGCAGCCACAGGACGAGAACCGCCAACGCGATCCACCAGAGTATCTTTACCGCAAATCCGGCACCGAAAAGAACCAAAGCCAGAAGCAGTACCAGCAGAATGGGAACCATAATGTGAACCTCCTGCATTCAGGGTGTCCCCGAAATGGTGTTTCAGGCTTCCTTTCGGCAGAGAATTTCTCCGTGCAGCACGCTGAACCAGCCGTCCTCCTGCTCGCCCCATTCGCGCCACGCCCCGGCCGCCGCCCGCAGCTCCTGCTCGCCGGCGTGGCCGCCCAGCCGGGCCCGGTCCGCGTACGTCGAGGCAAGGGTGCGGTCGGCCCACAGCCCGCTCCACCAGGCCCGCTCCTGAGGCGTGGCGAAGGTCCACGTCCCGGAGCCCGCCGTGACGTCCGTGAGCCCGGCGCGCAGCGCCCAGGCCTTCAGCCGGCGCCCGGCGTCCGGCTCACCGCCGTTGGCCCGGGCGACCCGGCGGTAGAGGTCCAGCCAGGCGTCCAGCCCCGCGGATTCCGGATACCAGGTCATCGCCGCGTAGTCCGCGTCCCGCACGGCGATGATGCCGCCGGGCCTGACGACCCGCTTCATCTCCCGCAGGGCCCGCACGGGATCCCCCACGTGCTGGAGCACCTGATGGGCGTGGACCACGCAGAAGGTGTCGTCCGGGTAGTCCAGGGCGTGCACGTCGGCGACGCCGAAGTCGATGTTGGCCAGTCCCCGCCCGGCCGCCGTGGCGCGCGCCTGCTCCAGGATCTCCGGCACCCGGTCGACGCCGGTGACCTGCCCGCCGGGCACGAGCTCCGCCAGGTCGGCGGTGATCGTGCCCGGGCCGCAGCCGATGTCCAGGATCTTCATGTGGGGCTCGAGCGAGGGCAGCAGATAGGCCGCCGAGTTGGCGGCGGTCCGCCAGGTGTGCGAGCGGAGCACCGACTCGTGGTGCCCGTGCGTGTAGACGGCGGTCTCCCGTGGTTCCGGCATGGCGGATCCCACCCCTTCCGTTCCTCCGGTCGGCATGGGATCACCGTACGCATCGGGGCCGAATGATGAGACCCGTATCCTGCTATATGGACTGACGGAGCGTCAGTCAGTAGCCGGTGATGGGCCGGTACACGGTCAGCGCCTCGGGCAGCTTCTCCAGGGTCACGCGGCCCTCGACGTCGATGACCTCGCCGTCGTAGGCGAGCAGCGTGCCGGGGGCCACGTGGTCCAGGCGCAGCCGTCCCACCTGGACGGCCGCATGGGCGGGCGAACGGGTCAGCGGTCCCGCGAGGGCGGCGGCCACCAGTCGCGCGGCGGGCCGGCGCCCACCGTGCACGACCCGCACGTCGAGCTGCCCGTCCGCGAGGTCCAGCCGGCGCCCGGGCGCGAGCCCCACGCGGTGATAGGTGCCGTTCCCGGCGAACAGCAGCCACAGCGGACGCGTACGGCCCTGGAACTCGGCCTCCAGCGGATGCCGGTCGGCCCGCAGCACGCGCCGGGCCGCCAGGAGGCCCGCCGGCCAGCCGCCGATCCGGTGCGACCAGCGCTCCCGCTCGCGCACGAGCTCCGGATAGACGCCGACACTGCAGGTGTTGAGGAAGACGCCGTGCTCGTCGCCGCAGGAGAACCGGCCGACGTCCACGCGTACGGCATCGCCCTGGCGCAGCGCGCGGGCCAGGTCCCGTGCGCCCTCCACGCCCAGGTCGTAGGCGAAGTGGTTGAGGGTGCCGCCGGGCAGCACGGCGAGGGGCAGCCGGTGCCTCAGGGCGATGCGGGCCGCGGCGTTCACGGTGCCGTCGCCGCCGCACACGCCGAGGACCCGGGCGCGGCCGGCCGCCTTCTCCAACTCGGCGGCCACGTCCTGCGGTGCGCACTCGACGACCTCGGCCAGCGGGAGTTCGTCGCGCAGGGCGCGGGCACGCTCGGCGGTTCCCGCGGCGGTGTTCGCCACGAGCACGAGCCCCTCGCCCTCCAGCAGCGCCGGGACCTCGGCACGGGGACGGGCCGGCGGGACGGCCTGCGACCGCGTCGGCACCAGGCCCCGCACGGCGAACGCGGCACCCACGCCCAGGGCCGCGCCGGCCAGGACGTCGCTCGGGAAATGGACGCCGGTGTAGACGCGGGAGAGGGCGACCGAGGCGGCCACCGGGGCGACGGCCGCGCCCCACAGCGGGGACTCCAGGGCGACACCGGTCGCGAAGGCGGCGGCCGACGCGGCATGCCCGGAGGGGAACGACGTGGTGATCGGCTGCCGCTTCAGCCGCCTGATCAGCGGGACCGCGTCCAGCACGGGGCGGGGGCGGCGCACCGAGCGCTTGCCGAGGGTGTTGATGGCGAGGGAGGCGAGGCTCAGCGAGGCCAGACCGCGGGTCGCCGCGCGGCGGGCCCGGGGCGTGCGGCTCGCCGCGAGGGCGGCGGCGGCCGCGAACCACAGGGCCCCGTGGTTCGCGCCGCGGCTGAGCCGGGGCAGGACGGGGTCGGCCCCGGGCCAGTGCCGGTCGGCGGCGGCCTCGAAGAGACGGCGGTCCAAGGCGAGGACGCGGTCGCGCAGGGGGTGGTGCCCGGGCTTCGGTGTGGTGAGGTCCAGGTCGGGGGTTGTCATGGGGGTGCGGGTACCCCGAGGGGGGTGGGCACACCGTCGCTTCACCGTGCTTGGCGTCACCGGCGCCAAATGCGTTTGCCCTCGCACGTCCCGGCGCCGCAGAATCCCTGCTCATGGGTCACCTCGAAGCCGCGCACCTGGAGTATTACCTGCCCGACGGAAGGGCGCTGCTGGGTGATGTGTCGTTCCGGGTGGGGGAGGGGGCCGTCGTGGCCCTCGTGGGGCCCAACGGTGCCGGGAAGACCACCCTGCTTCGCATGCTCGCCGGTGAGCTGAGGCCGCACGGCGGTTCCGTCACCGTCGGCGGCGGCCTCGGCGTGATGCGGCAGTTCGTCGGATCCGTACGCGACGAGACGACCGTTCGCGACCTGCTCGTGTCCGTCGCGACGCCCCGTATCCGCGAGGCGGCCCGTGCCGTCGACGCCGCGGAGCACGCCATCATGACCGTCGACGACGAGGCCGCCCAGCTCGCGTACGCCCAGGCCCTCGCCGACTGGGCCGAGGCCCGCGGCTACGAGGCCGAGACGCTGTGGGACATGTGCACCACCGCGGCCCTGGGCATCCCGTACGACAGGGCCCAGTGGCGGCTCGTCCGCACCCTCTCCGGCGGCGAGCAGAAGCGGCTCGTGCTGGAGGCGCTGCTGCGCGGCACCGACGAGGTGCTGCTGCTCGACGAGCCCGACAACTACCTCGACGTACCCGGCAAACGCTGGCTGGAGGAGCGGCTCGCCGAGACCCGCAAGACCGTGCTGCTGGTCTCGCACGACCGCGAACTCCTCGCCCGCTCGGCCCAGCGCATCATCTCCCTGGAACCCGGACCGGCCGGCGCCGACGCCTGGATGCACGGCGGTGGCTTCGCGACGTACCACGAGGCCCGCCGCGAACGCTTCTCCCGTTTCGAGGAGTTGCGCAGGCGCTGGGACGAGAAGCACGCCCAGTTGAAGAAGCTGGTGCTGACCCTCCGTCAGGCGGCCACCAACAGCGATGGGATGGCGTCCCGCTACCAGGCCGCCCAGACCCGCCTGCGCAAGTTCGAGGAGGCCGGGCCGCCCCCGGAGCCGCCGCGCGAGCAGGACATCAGGATGCGCCTCAAGGGCGGCCGCACCGGCGTCCGCTCGGTCACCTGCGAGCACCTGGAACTCACCAATCTGATGAAGCCCTTCGACCTGGAGGTCTTCTACGGCGAACGCGTCGCCGTCCTCGGCTCCAACGGCTCCGGCAAGTCCCACTTCCTGCGGCTGCTCGCCGGCGGCGACGTGGCGCACACGGGGCTCTGGAAGCTGGGCGCCCGTGTCGTGCCCGGCCACTTCGCGCAGACCCATGCCCACCCGGAGCTGGAGGGCCGCACGCTCCTCGACATCCTGTGGAAGGAGCACGCGCAGGACCGCGGCGCCGCGATGTCCCGGTTGCGCCGCTACGAGCTGACGAACCAGGCCGAGCAGACGTTCGACCGGCTGTCCGGCGGTCAGCAGGCCCGGTTCCAGATCCTCCTGCTGGAGCTCCAGGGCGTGACGGCGCTGCTGCTCGACGAGCCGACCGACAACCTCGACCTGGAGTCCGCCGAAGCGCTCCAGGAGGGCCTGGAGGCGTTCGAGGGCACGGTCCTCGCGGTCACACACGACCGCTGGTTCGCCCGCTCCTTCGACCGCTACCTGGTCTTCGGCAGCGACGGCCGGGTCCGGGAGACCCCGGACCCGGTCTGGGAC
>NZ_JBHUQX010000449.1:0-7231 GCF_042674225.1 Streptomyces sp. NPDC056948 | reverse complement strand
GCGCACGGCCCGGCGATCGCCCCGGACCTCGTCGACCACCCGCAGCTCCCGGCTCGCGGCCGTCAGCTCCACCAGGCGGCGGTGCACAGCGTGCTGATAGCCGTCGTGCTCGGCGCTCCAGCGGGCCACGCCCTCGTCGGCTGTGTCCGCGACCAGGACGCGGCTGCGGGCCTGCCGGGTCCACAGGAACGGGCCGCCGGAGACGGACTGGTCACCGCCGTCCAACTGGAGGGTGTTGTGTCCGAGGGTCGACCGGAAGTACCGCCGCCACTCGGGCTGCCCGTGGTAGCAGTACGTCCCCGGGTCGGCGAGCACGTCGACCCCGTCGTGCCGGACCTCCACGGACAGCGCGTCCGCGTGGGCATGCGCGGCGATGGACAGGAACCCGTGCGGACCACCGTCGCAGCGGCACCAGATCTCTCCCGTCCCTTCCGGACCGCGCAGGATGGTCATGCCCGCATCGGCGAAATGGGCCGGCCGGCTCGCCGGGCGTGCGGTTCCCTTCGCCGTGTACGGCCTGATGAGCGCGGCGAGGAGCGGGGTGCGCACATCGGTGCCGGTCACCGCCGGCCACCAGGCGAGCCGGCCGAACACGGCGTCCCCGGTGGCCAGCAGCGAGGCCCAGCGGTCGGTGCCCGCTCCGTCCACGATCAGACCGTGCCCGTCGTCCGCGTCCCCCTGGCGCGGCGGCCGTAGCCGGTTGTCCACGACGGCCGCGAGCGCGTCGGTCATCCGCAGCAGCACCAGCCGGATCGTCCCGGGGACCGGCAGGCCGGCGGCATCCGCCTCGGCCACCGCGGCCAGGCCGAGCTCCAGCACCAGTCCGTGATACTCGGTGGCCAGCTCGCGGTTGAGGCCGGAGAGGAAGGTGTTGCCGCGTAGGTGCCGATCGAGCGACCGCAGCGCGTCGGCCCGCCAGCGCGCCGATTCGGGGAACCACCCGAACGCGCAGGCCGCCGCGAACTGCCCGGCGGTCTCGGCGATGACGTGGTTGTTCGCCGAGGACCCCCGGCTGGGGAAAGCGGCCAGCCAGCGCTGGTGGTGCCAGATCTGGTTCAGCGCCACCGGGTTGTCCTCGAACAGCCCGGCCGCGCCCGGCCAGCCGTCGAGCAGCCGGCGGATCCACACCCACGACAGCAGCCGGATCCCCAGCTCGATGCCGCTGATCCAGTGCACGCCGCGCAGCGGTGGGTTGGCCTCCCACCACGACCGCAGGTGCGCGGCCACTCGCTCGGCGTACCGCTCGTCCCCGGTGATCGCGTAGGCGGCGGCGAGCACGGTGAGGTACTGATGCCGGGACGGCTCCCAGATCTGCTTGATGTCCCCGACCGCGTCCTCGTCGCGGTACGGCACATCGAAGGCGTAGCCCGACGGCGCCCGGCGCCCGGTCTTCGGGTCGTACCACCAGTCCGGGTCGGCCAGGTCGTCGCGGTCCACCCCGAAGTACTCGGCGTGCCCGGCCATCAGCCGATCCGCCTCGGCGATGAGACGTTTCGCGGCATCCGGTGGCACCGCGGCGATCGTCCCGGCGGGCAGCACCGCGGTGAACCGGGCGCCGGTCACGCTCGGGCAGTCCGGCCGCGCCGACCGCCACAGCCGCCTGCGCACCGCGTCGCCCGCCCGGCCGCCGACCTCCCGCGGTCCCATCCGGGACAGCCGCCGTAGGTACCAGCCCGCGCTCATGGTCATCGCGTCCTCGCCAACGTCACCGGCGCGCCGCCGGCCAGGCCGGCCCCCACGGCGAGGGTGGCCGACGTGGTGGCGACCAGCGACTCCAGCGGCACCGGCATCGGCCCGCCGGTCCGCACGGCCTTGATGAACGCGGCCAGCTCGGCGTTCTGTCCCTTGTCGCGGGCCTGGGGCAGCCGCGAACTGACCCACCGCTTGCGGCCGTAGACCGAGGCACGGACGAAGTCGTCGAGCCGCAGCACCTTGCCGTCCGCGACGAGGTCCAGCGTCTCCTTGGGGAAGCCGGGCGCACCGGTGGTGACGTAGCTGATGGTGGCGGTGGACCCGTCCGGGTAGCGCAGCACGACCTGGAGGTCCTCGTTGCCGGACGTGGCGACCGCGTACACCGAGACCGGTTCGGCCTCGAGCAGCCAGCTCGCCGTGTCGATGAAGTGCCCGCCCTCGCCGGCGAACCGCGAGCCCTCGGTGCCCTGCCGGAGGTACCAGCTGCCGTGCCCGAGTTGGCCCGCGTTCACCAGGTAGCGGAGGCTCGCCGGACCGGTCCGGTCGCCGAACCGCTTCCTGGCCTCCCGCAGCAGCGGCGCGAACCGGCGGTTGAAGCCCACCTGCAACCGGTCGTTGCCCGACTCCTCCACCGCCGCGAGCACACCGGCCAACTCGTCCTCCGTGAGTGCCAGCGGCTTCTCCACGAACACGGCCTTGCCCGCCAGCAGCGCCTTCCGGGTCAGTTCGGCGTGCGAGCTGTGCCGGGTGACGACGAACACCGCGTCGATGGACTTGTCGCCGAGCACGGCGTCGAGATCGGTGGTCGCCTCGGCGAAGCCGAACTTCCGCTGCGCGTTGGCCGCGGACAGCGCCGTCGTCGTGACGACCGTGGACAACTCGACGCCGTCGCGCTGTGCCAGGTGCGGCAGCAGCATCGACGTCGCGTAGTTTCCCGCGCCGACGAACGCGAGGCGCACCGGCGTCCTGGCGGCCCGGGCCGGACGCGGCTTCACATTCACCGGGGGCACGGCCACCGCCGGAGCCTCCGCCTCCGCCCCCTGTTCCGGGTACCGGAACAGCACGGCCACGGCCTTCAGGTCGCCGTCCTTCAGGCGCTGGTACGTCTCGACGGCGTCGTCGAAGTCGGCGATGTGGGAGACCAGGGGCTCCACGTCGACGCTGCCCCGGGCGACGAGATCGAGGAAGCAGGCCAGGTTGCGGCGCTCGGTCCAGCGCACGTAGCCGATCGGGTAGTCCCGGCCCTCCAGCTCGTACTCCGGGTCGTAGCGGCCGGGACCGTACGAGCGGGAGAACCGGACGTCGAGCTCCTTCTCGTAGTACGCGTTCCACGGCAGGTCCAGGCGGCACTTGCCGATGTCGACGACCCGGCCGCGGTCCCGGCAGAGCCGGGCGGCCAGCTCGACGGGCTGGTTGCTGCCGCCGCCGGCGGCCAGATACACCTGGTCCACGCCGTGACCGTCGGTGAGTTCGGCGACGGCGGCTTCCACGGCCGCCGACTCGGGGTCGCCGCAAGCGGCGGCGCCAAGACGCTCGGCGAGCTCGCAGCGCACCGGGTCGGGGTCGACCCCGACGACGCGCACCCCCGAGGCGGCGAGGAGCTGCACCACCAACTGCCCGATCAGCCCGAGGCCGATGACCAGCGCCACCTCGCCGAGCTGCGACTCGCCTTGGCGGACGCCCTGCATCGCGATCGACCCGACCGTGCCGAAGGCCGCGTGCCGCGGAGCCAGGCCGTCCGGCACCGGGGCGTAGAGGTTCCTCGGCACCCAGTTCAGCTCGGCGTGCAACGCGTGCTCGTTGCCGGCGCAGGCCACGAGGTCGCCGACCTTCACGTCGTCGATCCCGGCGCCGACCTGCTCGACCACCCCGCACAGCGAGTAGCCGAGCGGCGTGTAGGAGTCCAGCTTGCCCATCACCTTGCGGTAGGTGGCGGGCACCCCGTTGGTGGCCACGCTCTGCATCACCTTGGCCACCTGGTCCGGCCGGGAACGGGCTTTGCCGAGCATCGACATGCCGGCCTCGGACACCTTCATGAGCTCGGTCCCGGTGGAGATCAGCGAGTAGGCGGTGCGGACCAGCACACCGCCCGGCTTGCACCCCGGCACCGGCACGTCGAGCACCGCCAGCTCGCCGCTCTTGTAGTTCTGTACAACCTGCTTCACCCGAACTCCTCTGAGATTCCTAAGCCGTTAACCGAGTGCTCTGACCGGACCCAGAGGTCGCGTCGCGATACCAGTACTCGAGGGTCAGCACATGCCACAGATGCTTGGAGAAGTCCCGCTGCCCGGCGGCGTCCTCGGCGACCATGCGCGCCAGGGCGTCGCGGCGCAGGAGCCCGGAGTTGACGAGCACGCCGTCGTTCACCACCTCGCGCACCAGCGGTGCCAGATCCCGGCTCATCCACGCGCGCAGCGGGGCGCTGAACAGGCCCTTGGGCCGGTACACGATCTCCTTGGGCAGGATCGAGGTGGCCGCCTCCTTGAGGACGGCCTTGCCCTGCCGTCCGACGATCTTGCGATCGCCGGGCACCGCGAACGCCGCCCTGACCACCTCGACGTCCACGTACGGCACGCGCACCTCGGTCGACGCGGCCATGCTGGAGCGGTCCGTGTACGTGAGGTTCAGACCCGGCAGGAACATCCGGGCGTCGCCCAGGCACATGCGGTTGACGAAGTCGTCGAGGTCGTTGTCCTCGTAGATGTCCGCGTGCTCGGTCAGCACGTCCTCGACCGTCCCGGCCAGGTCCGGATCGACCAGGGCCAGCAGCTCGTCCTGGTCGTACATGGTGTAGCTGCGCCGGAACGCGGTCTCCTCCGGCAGATCGGCGAAGGAGAGGAACCGCTTCGCGAAGCGCACCGACCGGTACCCCCGGCGGGCCGAGGCGACCGGCAGCCTGTCCACGGCCCTGGACAGGCCGTGCCGCAGGGGCCGCGGTATGCGCTGGTAGCGCAGGGCGAGCAGGTTGGCCAGGTGCTTGCGGTACCCGGCGAACAGCTCGTCGGCGCCCATCCCCGAGAGCATCACCTTGACCCCGGCCTCCCGGGCGGCCTCACAGATCAGGAACGTGTTGATCGCTGCGGGGTCGCCGATCGGCTCGTCCAGGCTGTACGTCATCTGCGGCAGCAGGTCGAGCACGTTCGGAGCGATCTCGATCTCCCGCAGGTCGACGCCGAACCGCTCGGCCACCTTCCGGGCGTAGCGCAGGTCGTCCGGCATCGCCTCGAACTTGGCGTCCTCGGCGCGGAATCCGATCGTGTAGGCGGAGATCCCGGGTTGGTGACGGGCCGCCAGGGCGGTCAGATAGCTGGAGTCGAGGCCGCCGGAGAGGAAGGTCGCCACGGGTACGTCGGAGAGCATGTGCCGCCGGGTCGACTCCTCGACGACGGCAGCCAGGTCCGGCTGCTCGCCGGCCCGGGCCCGCTCCCGTCCCTCGGCGGCGACGTCCTTCAGATGCCAGTACCGGCCGCGCTCCACCCGGCCGTCGGGCCGGCACCTGAGCCAGCTCCCCGGCGGCAGCTTCTCGGCTTCGCGGAACGCGCACCGTGAGTCCGGCACCCAGTAGTAAAGGAGCGAGGCCACCAGCGCCGCATGGTCCACCTCCAGCGTCCCGCCGGTGGCGGCGGCGAGCGCCTTGAGCTCGGAGGCGAACACCAGGCCTTCGCCGCGCTGGAGCAGGAACAGCGGCTTGATGCCCAACTGGTCGCGGGCGAGCACCAGTTCACCCGTTCGCTCGTCGAAGATCCCGAACGCGAACATGCCGCGCAGCCGGGGCAGGCAGTCCGTGCCCCAGCGCCGCCAGGCCTCCAGCAGCACCTCGGTGTCGGAGGTACCGCGGAAGCGCACCCCGGCGGCTGCCAGTTCGGCGCGCAGCTCGGGCGCGTTGTACAGCTCGCCGTTGTACGTCAGGACGAGGCCGCCCGAGACCATCGGCTGGGCGCCGGTCTCCGACAGGTCGATGATGGCCAGCCGGCGGTGCCCGAGGTGCACTTCGCCGTCACCGGCGGCGTGGCTGTACCGGCCCGCCCCGTCCGGGCCGCGATGGGCCAGGGTGTCGGTGAGCCGGTCGGTCACGACCTTCCCGTCCGGCCATCGGTAAGTGCCTGCGATGCCACACATGTCCTACCGTGCCTCCTGGTCGCTGTCCGGGACCCGTGCCGCCCACATCGGCAGCCGCTCCGTCTGCCGCCGGCCAGTCCCGTTCTGCAGGGCCGGCCGCTCGCTCCGGCCGCGCAGCGCGGTGTGCGGCCCGTCCCACAGGGTGCCGTCGGTCCGGTCCCGCGGATCGGGGTCGATCAGCACCACGCCGATCACCGGAATGTGCTGGTCCGCGAGCTGTCGCGCCACGGTGTGCAGCCATGCGGCGCTGCCGTGCCCGGCCCGCACCACGAGCACGGTCTGTGTGCCGAGGTACTGGAGGTCGGTCCACGCCGTGCCGGGCGCCACCGAGCCGACGCCGAGCCGGAGCTCCTGTTGCGACACGGCCGCGGCACGCTCGCCGCTCACCACGGTCGGGTCTCCTGGCTTCGGGCGGCGCTTGGCGAGCTGCGGGCCGGGCAGACCGTCGACGACGACCACCGGCCCCTCCGCCGCCAGTGCCCCGGCGAGGTCCAGGGCGATCACGCTCGTGCTGCGCGCACACCCCAGTTCCAGCAGCGACAGCGGTTCCGCGGAGCCGCGCACGGTGCGGGCCAGGGTCGTGGTGAGCCGTTCGCGTGTCGCCCGGGTCCGTCGGCGCTGCCACAGCCTGCCCGACCGGCGGGGCAGCTCCGCGATGACCGAGGCGCCGAGGTTCGCCGCGATGTCCCGGCGCAGCACGGGACGGTCCGCCACCACCGTGCCGACCGCGGCCACCGCGAGCCCGAGGACGAGCCCGAGGACGAGTCCGATCGCGGCGTCGGTGGCAGCGGTCCTGGGCAGGGAGTGCCGCACCGCGTGCGGGGCGTCCACGATCTGTGTGCCGGCGATGAGCTGGGGCGTGCCGATGCGCGCCTCCGCGGCGCGCTGGCCGAAGTCGGTGATCCGCGAGGTGAGTTCGGCCCGGCGGGCGAAGAGCGACTCCATGTCCGCCGACGCCTTCGGGTCGCTCTCCGGCGGTCCGTCTCCGATCGCCTTGTTGACCTGGGCGAGTTCGTCCCGCATGCGGTCACGCTGGTCGAGCAGCGTCTTGGCCTCGGAGTTCGCGGCTTCCTTTATCCGCCTCACGTGGTCCGCGACGAACGCGTCGGCCAGCGCCTTGGCGCGGGCCACCGCTTCCGCGTCGCTGTCACCTGTCGCATCGATCTGCAGCAGGTTGTTGGTCAGGCCGGTACCCGCGTAGTCCTGCATGAAGTCCTCCGGTTTCTCCGGGGACCCGAGGGACCGCAGGGCCTGGCTGGCGATCCGTGTGGTCCGCAGCAGCTCGACATCGGTGCGGATCAGCGTTCCGGGGTCGTTCGGCTGATCCTCCTGATGCGCGACCAGCACCTTGGTCACCGCGGTCGGCGGTGGCGGCAGCAGGACCCCCACCCCCCCCCCCACGAACCGCCCCCCCACACCC
>NZ_JBHUQX010000448.1:0-7250 GCF_042674225.1 Streptomyces sp. NPDC056948 | reverse complement strand
GACAGAAGCGCCCTCGGACTGCCGGTCAGGCGATGCGCTCCAGCACCACCGGCGACGCCGTGAAGTTCGTCCCCGGTGCGGCGATGTCGTGGGAGCCCTCGATCGCCTGGAGGGCGTAGTCGAAGCGGTCGGGGGTGTCCGTGTGGAGGGTGAGGAGGGGCTGGCCCTCCTGGACCGTGTCGCCCGGCTTGGCGTGGAGTTCGATGCCTGCGCCTGCCTGGACCGGGTCCTCCTTGCGGGCGCGGCCCGCGCCGAGGCGCCAGGCGGCGATGCCGATGTCGTAGGCGTCGAGGCGGGTCAGGGTGCCCGAGGCGCCCGCCTTGATCACGTGCTGCTCGCGGGCCACCGGCAGCTCCGCGTCCGGGTCGCCGCCCTGGGCCGTGATCATGCGGCGCCAGACGTCCATCGCGGAGCCGTCGGCCAGGGCCTTGGCCGGGTCGGCGTCCTTCACACCGGCGGCATCCAGCATTTCGCGGGCCAGGGCGATGGTCAGTTCGACCACGTCCGCCGGGCCGCCGCCCGCCAGGACCTCCACCGACTCGCGGACCTCCAGGGCGTTGCCCGCGGTGAGGCCGAGCGGGGTCGACATGTCCGTGAGCAGGGCGACCGTACGAACACCGTGGTCCGTGCCCAGGCCGACCATCGTGGAGGCCAGTTCGCGGGCGTCGGCCAGGGTCTTCATGAAGGCGCCGGTGCCGACCTTGACGTCCAGGACGAGCGAACCCGTGCCCTCGGCGATCTTCTTCGACATGATCGAGGAGGCGATCAGGGGGATCGCCTCGACCGTGCCCGTGACGTCGCGCAGGGCGTAGAGCTTCTTGTCCGCGGGGGCCAGGCCGTCGCCCGCCGCGCAGATCACCGCGCCGGTGGTGTCCAGGACGTTCAGCATCTGCTCGTTGGAGAGCAGCGCCCGCCAGCCGGGGATGGACTCCAGCTTGTCGAGCGTGCCGCCGGTGTGGCCGAGGCCGCGGCCCGAGAGCTGGGGTACGGCGGCCCCGCAGGCGGCGACCAGGGGGGCCAGCGGGAGCGTGATCTTGTCGCCCACGCCGCCCGTGGAGTGCTTGTCGGCCGTCGGGCGGGACAGGGACGAGAAGTCCATGCGCTCGCCGGAGGCGATCATCGCAGCGGTCCAGCGGGCGATCTCACGGCGGTTCATACCGTTGAGCAGGATGGCCATCGCGAGGGCCGACATCTGCTCGTCGGCCACCTCCCCGCGGGTGTACGCGTCGATGACCCAGTCGATCTGTTCGTCGCTGAGCTCGCCGCGGTCCCGCTTGGTGCGGATGACGGAGATGGCGTCCATGGCCATGGCTTGGGCTTCCTTCCGAGGATTCCAGAAGCCGTACGGCCCCCCTGTGCAGGTCGCTGAGCGACTCAGGGGGACCGTACGGGAGTTACTTGCTGAGGTGGCCGGGGCCGAAGGCCTGGGGCAGCATCTCCGACAGCGGCACGATGCCCGCCGGGGTCTCCAGGAGCAGGTCCGGGCCGCCGAACTCGTGCAGTAGCTGGCGGCAGCGGCCGCACGGGACGAGCGCGTCGCCGTCGCGGTCGACGCAGGTGAAGTGCGTCAGTCGGCCGCCGCCGGTGTTGTGCAGCTCCGACACCAGGCCGCACTCGGCGCACAGGGAGAGCCCGTACGAGGCGTTCTCGACGTTGCAGCCGGAGATGATCCGGCCGTCGTCGACCAGGGCGGCCACGCCCACCGGGTAGCCGGAGTAGGGGGCGTACGCCCGGGACATGGCGTCCCGGGCCACCGCGCGCAGCTTCTCCCAGTCGACGGCCGGGCCGGCGCCGGTCACTTGCCCTGCCCCTTCCGGTACGGCATGCCGTTCGCCTTCGGCATCCTCAGGCGCTGCGCGGACAGGGCGAGCACCACCAGGGTGATGACGTACGGCGTGGCGGAGACGACCTGGTTCGGGACCTCGTCGGTGGTCGCGTACCAGGCGAAGACCAGGCCGCCGACGATCAGGGTGATCGCGGCGTGGACGTACTTCTTGCGGACCACCAGCCAGATGGCGCCGATGAGCAGCAGGAGCGCGCCGAGCAGCAGCAGGGCGTGGACGTTGGCCGAGCCGCCGCGCAGGTTGAGGCTGTCGGTGTAGCCGAACAGGCCCGCGCCGATGGCGAGGCCGCCGGGCATCCAGTTACCGAAGATCATCGCGGCGAGGCCGATGTAGCCGCGGCCGCTGACCTGGCCCTCCAGGTAGAAGGGGTTGGCCACGATGGACAGGAAGGCACCGCCGAGGCCGGCCAGACCGCCGGAGATGATCACGGCGATGTACTTGTACTTGTAGACGTTGACGCCGAGGGACTCGGCGGCGACCGGGTTCTCGCCGCAGGAGCGCAGCCGCAGGCCGAAGGCGGTGCGCCACAGGATCCACCAGGTGGCGGGGATCAGCGCGATGGCGATCAGGGTCAGCCAGGAGACGTTGGTGACCAGGCCGCCGAGCAGGCCGGCGATGTCCGAGATCAGGAACCAGCCGTGGGCGTTGAGGTCCCGCAGGGCGTCGGACAGTCCCGGCACCGTGAAGTTGCCGAGGGAGTCCACCGCCGGGGACTGCTTGGCGGAGCCGCCCGTGTGGCCCTCGAAGGCGAGGGGCGCGAGGTAGCGGGTGGCCCCTAGGGCGAGGATGTTGATGGCCACACCGGAGACGATGTGGTTGACGTTGAAGGTGACGGTGACGAAGGCGTGCAGCAGGCCGCCGATCGCGCCGCCCGCGATGCCCACCAGGACACCGGTCCACGGGCCCCACTGGAACCCGGCCCAGGCGCCGAACCAGGTGCCGAGGATCATCATGCCCTCGAGGCCGATGTTGACGACGCCCGCGCGCTCGGCCCACAGGCCGCCGAGACCGGCGAGGCCGATCGGCACGGCGAGCTGGAGTGCGGTGGACATCTGGCTGACGTTGGTGATGCCGTCGGCGCCGGTGATGATGCGGACGATCGACGTCAGCGCCAGGCCGCCGGCGATGACCAGCAGCAGGACGGGCCACGACAGCCGGCGGCCGGTCGGCGCCGCGGGCTGCAGCGTGGGCTGGTTGAGGTCGGTCGACGTGACAGGGGCGGTCATCGGCCAGCCACCTCCTTCGTGGTGTTGTGGGTGGTGCCGAGGACGTGACCGGCGGCCAGTTCGGCGCCGACCCGGCGCTGCTGGCGGCGCAGGCCCCATTCGCGGACGGCCTCGTAGGAGACGACGACCGAGAGCACGATCAGGCCCTGCATGATGACCGCGATCTCCTTGTCGTAGCCGTGGAAGTCCAGTTCGGGCGAGGCCTTGTCGAGCCAGGCCCACAGCAGGGCGGCGAAGGCGATGCCGACGGGGCTGTTGCGGCCGAGCAGGGCGATGCCGATGCCGAGGAAGCCGATGCCGGTGGGGAAGTTCAGGCTGTAGGTGTGGGTGTCGCCGAGCAGGATCGGCAGGCCGGCCAGGCCCGCGAGGCCGCCGGAGAGCAGCATGGCGGTCAGCACCATGCGCTTGGGGTCGACGCCGCTGGCCGCGGCCGCGGTCGTCGAGGCGCCGGAGGCGCGCAGGTCGAAGCCGAAGCGGGTGCGGTTGAGGGCGACCCAGTAGCCGATGCCGAGCAGTACGGCGAGGAGGACGAGGCCGTAGATCTCGCCGGCCGCGCCCATGCCGATGCCGGGGATCCAGCCCGACTCGTGCATCTCGCCGGTGGTGTTGTTGTTGCCGACCTTCACGCCGAAGACGTCCGGCAGCCACAGGTAGGAGATCACCGAGGTGGCGATCGCGTTGAGCATGATCGTGGCGACGACCTCGCTGACGCCGCGGGTGACCTTGAGGATGCCGGCGATGCCGGCCCAGAAGGCGCCGGTGAGGACGGCGGTCAGGAGCAGCAGCGGCACCTGGATCGCGGCCGGCAGGCTCGCGTGGGCGCCGACGATGGCGGCCATCATGGCGGCGAGCTGGTACTGGCCGTCGACGCCGATGTTGAACAGGTTCATCCGGAAGCCGATGGCCACCGCGAGCGCCGCGATGTAGTACATCGACGCCTGGTTGATGATCAGCACCTGGATGTCCGAGAAGCCGAGCTGCTCAAACATCAGGGCGAACGGCTCGAACGGGTTCTTGCCCGACGCGACCAGCACGATCGCGATCAGGACGAAGGCCACGGCGAGCGCGATGACCGGGCCGGCCACCGCGAGGAGCACGCGCTCCCTGTCGAACTTCTTCATCAGCGGGCCTCGTCTTCCGGAGACTCGGGGGCGTCGGCCTTCGAGATCTCGGGGGTCTCTTCGTGCTCGAGGTGTCCGGTCGCGGCACCGGTCATGGCCGAGCCGAGCTCCTCGGGGGTGATGCCGGCCGGGTCGGCGTCCGCGACCAGCCGGCCGTTGTAGATCACGCGCAGTGTGTCGGACAGGCCGATCAGCTCGTCCAGGTCGGCGGAGATCAGCAGCACGGCCAGGCCGTCGCGGCGGGCCTCGCGGATGAGGTCCCAGATGGCGGCCTGAGCACCGACGTCCACGCCCCGGGTGGGGTGGGCGGCGATCAGGAAGCGCGGCTTGTGGCTCATCTCGCGGCCGACGATCAGCTTCTGCTGGTTGCCGCCGGACAGGGAGGCGGCGGTGACGTCGATGCCGGGGGTGCGCACGTCGTAGGCCTCGACGATGCGGCGGGTGTCCTCCTGGGCCGCCTTCGGGTCCAGCCAGACGCCCTTGGCGAGGGGCTTCTCGGTGACGTGGCCGAGGATGCGGTTCTCCCAGAGGGGCGCCTCCAGGAGGAGGCCGTGGCGGTGCCGGTCCTCGGGGATGTAACCGATGCCCTGCTCGCGGCGCCTGCGGGTGGGCCAGGCGGTGATCTCCTCCTCGGCGAGGGTGATCGTGCCGGAGTCGGCGTGCTTGAGTCCGATGAGCGCGTCGACCAGCTCGGTCTGGCCGTTGCCCTCGACGCCGGCGATGCCGAGGACCTCGCCCGCGTGGATGGTGAAGCTGATGTCGTCGAGGAGGGCCTTGCCGCCGGGGGCTTCCAGGCGCAACCGGTCGACGGTGAGGACCGGACGGTCGGTGACCGTGGACTCGGCCGTCTCGGGCGTGGGCAGTTCGCTGCCCACCATCATCTCGGCGAGCTGGCGCGGGGTGGTCTCGGCGGGGACGGCCGTACCGACGGTGGTGCCGCGGCGGATGACGGTGATCTCGTCGGCGACGGAGAGCACTTCGCCGAGCTTGTGCGAGATGAAGATGACCGACAGGCCCTCGGACTTCAGTTCGCGCAGGTTGGCGAAGAGGGCGTCGACCTCCTGCGGCACCAGGACGGCCGTGGGCTCGTCGAGGATCAGGGTGGTGGCACCGCGGTAGAGGACCTTGAGGATCTCCACGCGCTGGCGGGCGGCGACGCCGAGCTCCTCGACCAGGAGGTCGGGCTTGACGTCGAGGCCGTAGCGCTCGGAGAGCTCCTTGATCTTGCGGCGGGCCTTGGCGCCGATGCCGTAGAGCTTCTCACTGCCGAGCACCACGTTCTCGAGGACCGTGAGGTTGTCGGCGAGCATGAAGTGCTGGTGGACCATGCCGATGCCGCGGACGATGGCGTCGGCCGGCGACGAGAAGGTGACCTGCTCGCCGCTGACGGCGATGGTGCCCTCGTCCGGCTTCTGCATGCCGTAGAGGATCTTCATCAGCGTCGACTTGCCCGCGCCGTTCTCACCGACGAGGGCGTGGACGGTGCCCTTGCGGACGCTGAGGTGGATGTCGTGGTTGGCCACGACGCCGGGGAAACGCTTGGTGATCCCGGCGAGTTCGACGGCGGTCACCGATTCGTTGACCGCCGCTCCGGCCGGAGGGCTGCTGGACGCGTTGATAACGCACTCTCCTGGGGACGGGGGTCGTCTACGCGCGTAGCGCCCCTACGGCATGCAAAGGGGCCGGCGCCCCGCGCCAACGGGGCACGGGGAGCAGCCTCCCCGCGCCCCGTTGAGCGGACGCGACCCCCGGGGGTCACTGCCTGCTCGAGGCAGTAAGTCGTCAGCTGCTCTTGACCTTGATCTCGCCGCTGATGATCTTCTCCTTGGCCGTCTCGATGGCTTCCTGAAGCTCGGCGTCGTCCGCGAACTTCGGGTTGGAGTCCGAGAGGCTCACCTCACCGGTCTTCAGATCGCCACGAACGATACCGGTCTCCGGCTTGCCGTCCTCGACCGACTTCGCAAGGTTGTACACCGCCTTGGCGACGTCCTTCATCGCCGAGGTCAGGATGAAGTCCTTGTACTTGGCGAGGGCGGCCTGCTCGTACTGGTCGGAGTCGACGCCGATCGCCCAGACCTTCTTGGCGGCGGCGGCCTCGATCACGCCCTGACCGGACAGACCGGCGGCCGCGTAGACCACGTCGGCCTTCTTCTCGATCTGGCCCTCGGCGGCCGTCTTGCCCTTGTCGGGGCTGGCGAAGCCGCCCTCCTCGGCGGTCTGCGTCAGGTACTGGGAGAGCACCTTGACCTTCGGGTCGGTGTCCTTGACGCCCTGCGCGAAGCCCGCCTGGAACTTGTGGATCAGCGGGATGTCCACACCGCCGACGAAGCCGACGACCTTCGACTTGGTGCTCCTGGCGGCGGCGACGCCGGCCAGGTAGGAGGCCTGCTCCTCGTTGAAGACGAGGTCGGCGACGTTCTTGGTGTTGATCGTGGCGTCGTCGACGATGCCGAAGGTGGTGTCCGGGAACTTCTCCGCGGCACCCTTGACGGCCGCGGCGTACGCGTAGCCGACGCCGATGACCGGGTTGTGGCCCTGCTTCGCCAGCGAGACCAGACGCTGCTCCTTGTCGGCGTCGGTCTCGCCCTCGGTGGGCTCCACGTCGGCCGTCTTGTGGCCGAAGTCCTTCTGCGCCTTCTCCAGACCCGCGTACGCGGCGTCGTTGAAGGACTGGTCGCCCTTGCCGCCGACGTCGTACGCGATGGCGAGGCCCTTGTTCCCCTTCGAGTCCGACGACCCGGCAGAGGTCGAGGTGCTGCCGCAGGCGGAGAGTGCGAGGGCCAGGGAAGCGGTCGCTGCGCCTGCGACCGTGATCCGGGAAATCCGGCGCATGTGTGGGTGCTCCTGTCGTACAAGCGCCGGGTCGGTTTCAGCTTCGGCGCTGGTTTCGCCGCAGATTAACGCGCGTAGACCTGCCTGAAAACCCCTTCTGTCCACCTTGTTATGCGCCCGTGCCCTGCCATCGCCGTGGCGTGGCCCGGGCGTTGCCGACCGCGAACGCGGGGTGGCGCTGGGTGATCTGTCCCCGGGAATGCCGGAGAGGGCGGTCACCCCCGGGG
>NZ_JBHUQX010000447.1:0-7272 GCF_042674225.1 Streptomyces sp. NPDC056948 | reverse complement strand
GGGTCATGTGGCGGAGCCACCTGGCCCTCCGCACCGTGCGGCGAGCGTGCGTGCCGGGCGTCGCGACGCTGCGGAGATCCACCAGGAGGCCCCTAGGGCTGCCGGGTGAGGAGTCGGCCCTTCGGTTCGGTGAACTCGCCGTCCGCGACGATGCGCTGCCCGCGCAGCCAGGTGGACTTCACGACGCCGTACAGGGTCTTCCCGGAGTACGCCGTGACGTGGTTGCGGTGCTGGAGGGCCGCCGGGTCGACGGTGAAGGTCTCGTCGGGTGCGAGGACGGCGAAGTCGGCGTCGCGGCCCGTCGCGATGGCGCCCTTGCGGGTGTCGAGCCCGACCAGTTCGGAGGTCCGCGCTGACATCCAGCGGACCACGTCCTCCAGGCCGTGACCGCGTTCGCGGGCCTCCGTCCACATCGCCGCCAGGCTGAGCTGGAGTCCGGAGATGCCGCCCCATGCCGTCGCGAAGTCGTCCGTCTTCAGGTCGGCGGTGGACGGGGAGTGGTCGGTGACGACGCAGTCGATGGTGCCGTCGGCCAGCGCCTGCCAGAGCAGGTCCTGGTTGGCGGACTCGCGGATGGGCGGGCAGCACTTGAACTCGCTGGCGCCGTCGGGGACTTCCTCCGCGGTGAGGGTCAGGTAGTGGGGGCAGGTCTCCACGGTGATGCGGACGCCCTCCGCCTTCGCCTCGGCGATCATCGGCAGGGCGTCGCTGGAGGACAGGTGCAGGATGTGCACGCGCGCGTGGAGGGCCTTCGCCTCGCGGATGAGCTGGGCGATGGCGGTGTCCTCGGCGTCCCGGGGGCGGGAGGCGAGGAAGTCGGCGTATCGGGGGCCGGACTGCTGCGGGGCGGAGGCGAGGAGGTGGGGGTCCTCGGCGTGCACGATGAGCAGGCCGTCGAGGGCGGCGATCTCGGCCATGGAGCGGGCCAGCGGGTCGCGGTCGAGGTGCGGGAACTCGTCCACGCCGGACGGCGACAGGAACGCCTTGAAGCCGAAGACGCCGGCCTCGTGCAGCGGGCGCAGGTCCTTGACGTTGTCGGGCAGGGCACCGCCCCAGAAGCCGACGTCGATGTGCGCCTTGTCGGCGGCGACCCGCTGTTTCGTACGCAGGTGCGCGACGGTCGTGGTCGGCGGGAGGGAATTGAGGGGCATGTCGACGAGCGTCGTGATGCCGCCGGCCGCCGCGGCGCGGGTGGCGGTCCAGAAGCCCTCCCACTCGGTGCGGCCGGGGTCGTTCACGTGCACATGGGTGTCGACCAGGCCGGGCAGCAGGACATGGTCGCCCAGGTCCTCCAGGCGGGCGCCCTCCGGTACGGGCGCGTCGTACGGGAGGACGGCCGTGATCGTGCCGTCGGCGACCGCGACGGACGCGGCGCGCGTCCCCTCGGGAGTGATGACACGCGTCGAGCGAAGCACCAGTTCAGCGTCGGACACCCGAACCCCTTACTTCCACTTACTGCCGATTACTTCCGCGTAACGGAATTCAACTTTCTGTTGAAGGAGTCTTCACTCCCTCTCTCACACAGTCAAGGGCACACTGGACCTGGCGCCCTTCGCATGACTAACCCTGGACGTTTCCACAAAGCGGAATTAGACTTCCAGCACGCAGAACGTAGCTATGTACGAGCGGGGAGTCAACCGACTGCCGGGTAGGCTTCTGCTCTTCCGCCGCCAGTCCCGAAAGGAACGCGCCGTGCCGACGTCCAGCGCCAGCACCACCGACTCCGCCCGGTCCTCCGCCAACGGCGGCGTACAGTCCCTGGAGCGCGCCTTCGACCTGCTCGAACGGATGGCGGACGCGGGCGGCGAGGTCGGCCTGAGCGAGCTGTCCGCCAGCAGCGGGCTGCCCCTGCCGACCATCCACCGCCTGATGCGCACTCTGGTGGCCTGCGGGTACGTACGCCAGCAGCCGAACCGGCGGTACGCGCTCGGCCCGCGCCTGATCCGTCTCGGCGAGTCGGCCTCCCGGCTGCTGGGCACCTGGGCCCGGCCCTACCTCGCCCGGCTGGTCGAGGAGACCGGCGAGACGGCGAACATGGCGCTGCTGGACGGGGACGAGATCGTGTACGTCGCACAGGTGCCGTCGAAGCACTCGATGCGCATGTTCACGGAGGTCGGCCGGCGCGTGCTGCCGCACTCCACGGGCGTGGGCAAGGCCCTGCTCTCGAGCTTCCCGGCGGACGAGGTGCGCGCCCTGCTCCACCGCACGGGCATGCCCGCCGCGACGGAGAAGACGATCACGACGCCCGACGGGTTCATCGCCGCGCTGGAGGACGTACGCCGGCAGGGCTACGCGATCGACGACAACGAGCAGGAGATCGGGGTCCGCTGCCTGGCGGTCCCGGTGCCCGACTCCCCCACCGCCGCCGCCATCTCCATCTCCGGCCCGGCGGGCCGGGTCACGGAGGCGGCGACGGACAAGATCGTGCCGGTGCTCCAGCAGGTCGCCGCCGAACTGTCGGAGGCTCTGGCCAACCAGAGCCCCGCATCATGACGGCACACTGACCGGCACCGGCCCCGTGGCGCCCTAACCCTCCCCGCGCACCGGCCCTCCGAAGAGGTCCACGGCCCGGCGGACCTCCGACAGGCCGGGGGACAGCGCGCTCACCGAGCCGATCGCACCGGCGATCAGCAGCAGTGAGCGGCGCAGCCGGGGGATCTCGGGGATGCCGGCGACGGCCATCGCGTCCAGCGCGGCCAGCTCCTCCTCGGCGATGGTCCGGTCGGCGAAATCGCCGGGATGGGCGGCGAGCCGGCGGCGCAACCCGGACACGGCGGAGCGCAGCTCCGTCACGCGCGGGTCCTCGTCGCCGCTGGTCACAGGCCCCTGCCGCTTCTGCTCCACGCTCCGCAACACAGTCCTCCCCCTCGCACCTCGTCGTGCGCCTGCCATTCCGACGCGAAGTCCCCCACACCGGGCGGCGATCGGACGCCCGGACGGTCGGTGCGGGCGAGATTAAACGACAGGGCCCACCAGGCGCCAGTCCATTGCGTCATCGACTTGCTCCGCTGCGTAACTTCTCGGCCCGGGATCGTGCGGTATGCAGGATCCATGACGACACGAAAGACGCCGGGAGAGGCCCGAGAGGTTGCCGGGGTACTGCTCGCAGCCGGGGGCGGGCGACGACTCGGAGGGCGACCCAAGGCACTGCTCCTCCATCGGGGGCGACCGCTCGTGGAGCACGCGGTGCGGGTGCTGCGGGAGGGGGGCTGCACACGGGTCCACGTAGTGCTGGGCGCCCGGTCCGAAGAGGTGCGCGAACGAGCCGCCCTGCCGGACTGCGTCCTCGTCGACAACCCCGACTGGGAGCGGGGCATGGGCACGTCCCTGCGGGCCGGGCTCGACTCGCTCGCCGGTACGGGCGCCCGGGCCGCCCTGGTCTCGCTCGTCGACCAGCCCGGCATCGGCGCGGAGGCGGTGGCCCGGGTCCTCGGGGCGCACAAGGGCGAGGAGTCGCTGGTGTCGGCCGCGTACGACGGGGTGCGGGGCCATCCGGTCCTGCTCGGTGCCGCCCACTGGGCGGGCATCGCCGCGACTGCCACCGGGGACCGGGGGGCACGCGCCTATCTGAAGGAACACGAGCCGGCGATCGCGCTCGTCGAGTGCGGGGACGTGGCCCGGCCCTTCGACATCGACACCGAGGCCGATCTGGCCCACCTTGAGTGAGCGGGGTGGCACGGAGCGCCACCTTTCCTCGATCCGAAGAGTCTCGACATCAACACACGATTGAACTTCCACTATGAGGAAACTAGTATCCACAGTTCAGAAGCGCCCGGGGGCTCCGCGGGTGCCGAACGCTGTATCCGGGAAGACTGGCACCCGGTGCCGAACCGCCGCCTCGTCTTCGTAGCTCGCTGAAGGAAGTGACCGTTCATGTCCGCACCAGCGCCGTCACCGCTGGCCATCGTCGACGCCGAACCCCTGCCCCGGCAGGAGGAGGTCCTCACCGAAGCGGCGCTGGCCTTCGTGGCCGAGCTGCACCGGCGGTTCACGCCCCGGCGTGACGAACTCCTCGCCCGCCGCGCCGAGCGCCGCGCCGAGATCGCCCGCACCTCCACCCTCGACTTCCTCCCGGAGACCGCCGCGATCCGCGCCGACGACTCCTGGAAGGTCGCCCCGGCCCCGGACGCCCTGAACGACCGCCGGGTCGAGATCACCGGCCCCACCGACCGCAAGATGACCATCAACGCCCTCAACTCGGGCGCCAAGGTGTGGCTCGCGGACTTCGAGGACGCCTCCGCGCCCACCTGGGAGAACGTGGTCCTCGGCCAGCTCAACCTGAGCGACGCCTACACCCGGAACATCGACTTCACGGACGCGAAGTCCGGCAAGTCGTACGCCCTGAAGGCGAACGAGGAACTCGCCACGGTCGTCATGCGCCCGCGCGGCTGGCACCTGAACGAGCGTCACCTCGTCGACGCGGACGGCACCCCCGTGCCCGGCGCGCTGGTCGACTTCGGCCTGTACTTCTTCCACAACGCCAAGCGCCTGCTGGGCCTCGGCAAGGGCCCGTACTTCTACCTCCCCAAGACGGAGTCGCACCTGGAGGCGCGCCTCTGGAACGAGGTCTTCGTCTTCGCGCAGGAGTACGTCGGCATCCCGCAGGGCACCGTCCGCGCGACCGTGCTGATCGAGACGATCACGGCCGCGTACGAGATGGAGGAGATCCTCTACGAGCTGCGCGACCACGCCTCCGGGCTGAACGCGGGCCGCTGGGACTACCTGTTCTCGATCGTCAAGAACTTCCGGGACGGCGGCGCCAAGTTCGTCCTGCCGGACCGCAACGCGGTGACGATGACGGCCCCGTTCATGCGCGCCTACACCGAACTCCTCGTCCGCACCTGCCACAAGCGCGGCGCGCACGCGATCGGCGGCATGGCGGCCTTCATCCCGTCCCGCCGGGACGCGGAGGTCAACAAGGTCGCCTTCGAGAAGGTCCGCGCCGACAAGGACCGCGAGGCGAACGACGGTTTCGACGGCTCCTGGGTCGCCCACCCCGACCTGGTGCCGATCGCCATGGAGTCCTTCGACAAGGTCCTCGGCGAGAAGCCCAACCAGAAGGACCGGCTGCGCGAGGACGTCGACGTCAAGGCCGCCGACCTGATCGCCGTCGACTCGCTCGACGCCAAGCCCTCGTACGCGGGTCTGGTGAACGCCGTGCAGGTCGGCATCCGCTACATCGAGGCCTGGCTGCGCGGGCTCGGCGCGGTCGCGATCTTCAACCTGATGGAGGACGCGGCCACCGCCGAGATCTCCCGCTCGCAGATCTGGCAGTGGATCAACGCGGAGGTCGTCCTCGACAACGGCGAGCAGGTCACCGCCGAGCTGGCCCGCAAGGTCGCCGCCGAGGAGCTCGCCAACCTCCGCGCCGAGATCGGCGACGAGGCCTTCGCGGCCGGCAACTGGCAGCAGGCGCACGACCTGCTGCTGACGGTCTCCCTCGACGAGGACTACGCCGACTTCCTCACGCTGCCCGCGTACGAGCAGCTCAAGGGCTGAACAGTCACCGCTCCGAGTGGCCCAGGGTCTTTCCCGGGGCCACTCGGTCGCGTACGGCCTTCTTCACGGCGGTCGGTTCGGGGAAGCCCTGCTCGCGCCGGTCCCAGACGACCTCGTCGCCGACGCGGACGACGAACACCCCGCCCTTGCCCGGCTTCAGCGCCAGCTCCGTCAGCTCCGCCTCGAAGGTCGTGAGCAACTCCTGCGCCAGCCATGCCGCGCGGGGCAGCCAGCGGCACTGGGTGCAGTACTCGATCTCCACTCGGCCACTCATCCGAGGTGCACCGCCCCATCCTGTTGTGCCGCGGGTTTGCCGTGCAGGTCGGGGACCTGCTTGAGCCACGCGGGTCGTCCTTGCTGGTTCTTCGCCGCCCGGACGGCCTCCTCGGCGGCGAGCTCCTCCCGGGTGGGGAAGCCGGTGGGCAGCCAGGCCGCGGAGGACCGCACGCGCGCGTGGAGGTACGTCACATACGCCTCGCGTGCCTCGTCCGGGGTGGCGAAGCCGGGCTCGTCCGCGAGCCAGGCGTCGGGGACCTCCGCGAGGATGCGGCGCAGCGACTCCTCGGTCACCCGGGGAGCCAACTCGGCGTCGGCGGCCCGCACATCGGGCCCGTAGTGGCCGAGGGCGTGGTGCCGGAAGTCGTAGGCCTTGGCCGGGTCGGCGCCGTCCCAGCGGTGGTGGAAGACGAGGGCGGCGCCGTGGTCGATCAGCCACAGGCGCGGGGGCGCGACGCCCAGGGTGGGCCAGACCATCAGGTTGGAGCTGTGGACCGTACGGTCGACGTTCACGGTCAGGGCATCGAGCCAGACGATCCTCCCCGCCTCCAGGGGATCCACAGGGAAGACCCGGGCGATGTCCGGCGTGAAGTCCCGGGCACCCGGCAGATAGTCCATGCCGAGATTGACGCCCGCGCTGGCCGCGTGCAGCTCCCGCACCTCCTGGTGGGGCTCGCTGTCGGCGACCTCCGGGTCGAAGTGCACCAGGACCAGTTCCGGGAACCGCAGCCCGAGGGCACGGGCCAGTTCGCCCACGATCACCTCGGCGACCAGCGCCTTGCGGCCCTGCGCGGAGCCGGTGAACTTGACGACGTAGGTGCCCAGGTCGTCCGCCTCGACGACACCGGGGACGGAGCCGCCGGAGTGCAGGGGTGCGACGTAGCGGGTGGCGGTGACCTCTCTCAGCATGTGCGCCCCTCGCTTCCGGCCTCCTGGATGACTTGAGCATAGTAAGAAGTGATCGCCCCCGTGCGGGTGCGCAGGTCGGCGAGCATCGGGGCGTCCGTGCCGTCCAGGGCGGTCAGCGCGCCGCGCCACCGGGTCAGGGCCGCCCGCTCGTCCCCGAGCTCCCTCAGGACGTGGCCCAGCTCGTACTCGGCGAGGCCCCGCCCGTAGGAGTCGCCGCGTGCCGCTGCTTCCCGGAGCAGCGCCTCGCAGGCCTCCCGGGCGGGTCCGGGGCGGCCGAGCGCCCGCAGGGCCTGTGAGCGGCCCAGGCGGGTCTCCCGCTCGGCGTTCCAGTGGCCGGCGCCGGAGGCCGTGGCGCACAGCGCCTCGTCGAAACTCCGCAGGGCCTGGGCGGGCTCGCCGAGGACCAGGTGGGCGCGGCCCGCGTTGCACAGGGCGACCTGTTCGAGCACGGCACTGCCGCCCTGCCGGGCGAGGTCCCGGCTGCGCAGGTGGAACGAGAGGGCCGAGCGCGGGTCGCCGAGTTCGGCGACGTTCCCCTGGTGTCCGACGAGCGTCGCCTCCTCGCCCGGCGCGAGGGTATCGGGACGC
>NZ_JBHUQX010000446.1:0-7305 GCF_042674225.1 Streptomyces sp. NPDC056948 | reverse complement strand
CGGTTCTTCAGGTGCCGGCGTCCGTGCCGGTTACTGCACGAGCTTCAGCAGCCGGTTCGGCGAGCCCGAACCCGCGCTGGTGACCTTGCCGGTGGTGGCGCCGGCGACCAGGGCCGAGGCGACCTGGGCCGGGGTGGAGGAGGTGTGGCCCGCCAGGTAGACCGCCGCCGCGCCCGCGACGTGCGGGGTCGCCATCGAGGTGCCGGAGATGGTGTTGGTCGCGGTGTCGCTGGTGTGCCAGCCGGCCGTGATGGACGAGCCGGGCGCGAAGATGTCCAGGGCCGAGCCGTAGTTGGAGTAGCTCGCCTTGGCGTCGGTGTTGGTGGTGGCGCCGACCGTGATGGCCTCGGCGACCCGGGCCGGGGAGGACGAGGAGGCGGTGGTGCTGCTGTTGCCCGCGGCGACGGCGTACGTGACGCCGCCGGCTATGGAGTTGCGGACCGCCGTGTCCAGCGAGGCCGAGGCGCCGCCGCCGAGCGACATGTTGGCGACCGAGGGACCGGAGTGGTTCTGCGTCACCCAGTCGATGCCCGCGATCACACCGGCCGTGGTGCCGGAGCCGCTGTTGTTCAGCACCCGCACGCCCACGATCTTCGCCTTCTTGGCGACACCGTAGGTCGTGCCCGCGATCGTGGTGGCCACATGAGTGCCGTGGCCGTTGCCGTCGGAGGCGTCGTTGTCGCCGTCGACGGCGTCGTAACCGTGCGCGGCACGGCCGCTGATCTGCTGGTGGGTGACGCGCACACCGGTGTCGATCACATAGACCGTCACGCCGCTGCCCGCGCTGTCCGGGTAGGTGTAGGTGCCGGAGAGCGGGAGCGAGGTCTGGTCGATACGGTCCAGACCCCAGGGAGCGCTGGTCTGGGTGGCGGTGGCCCGGACGCGCTGGTTCTGCTCGACCGCGGCCACGGCCGGGTCGGCGGCGAGCCGCCTGGCCTCGGTGGCCGAGAGGGCGGCGGAGTAGCCGTTCAGCGCCTTGCCGAACGTCCTCTCGACCGTGCCGCCGTACTCCTTCACCAGGCCCTTGCCCGCGGCCGAGGACGCCTTCAGCCCCGCGCTCTTCTTGAGCGTGACGATGTAGCTGTCCTTGATCGCGGTCGGGGAGTCCGCGGCGAGCACCCGGCCCTCGGCGGGAGCGGCCTGGGCGGGGAGGGCGGTGAACCCGCCCACGAGGGCGGCGGTCGCCAGAGAGGTGATCGCGGCGAGTCCGAGTCTCTTGCTACGCAGTTGTGCCATTACGAGGGAGTCCTCCTCTAGGCGGCGCGCGCCTGGGTGGGGCGCGCGTCATGTGGGGGTGGTGCGCGTGCTCGCGCACTCCGGCCGGGGAGCGTCGCGTTCCGCTCTCGGCCGGAGTAAAGCGTCGGCCATCTACCGGCGTAGAACAAGAGAGTTGAGCATCAGTCAACAAATCTGTCATGAGCACGAAATAAATCGACAGACTTGGCATGGACACTTCCTGTCAACACGCGTAGCTGCTACGACGGTTATGGCAGAGATCCTGCTAAAGGGAGGTTCCATGAGACGTTCCCGACTTGTCGTCCTCGTGAGCTCGCTCCTCCTCGCCGTCGGCACAGCCCTCACCGGGGCCGCGACGGCGCAGGCGTCCTCACTCGCAGCAACTGGCGGCTATGTGGCGCTCGGTGACTCCTACTCCTCCGGAGTGGGCGCCGGCAGCTACATCAGCTCCAGCGGCGACTGCAAGCGCAGCACCAAGGCCTTCCCCTACCTCTGGGCGGCCGCCCACTCACCCTCGACCTTCGACTTCACGGCCTGCTCGGGCGCCCGAACGGGTGATGTTCTGTCCGGTCAGCTCGGCCCGCTCAGCAGTGCCACCGCCCTCGTCTCCGTCAGTGTCGGCGGCAACGACGCCGGATTCGCCGACGTCATGACGACCTGTGTGACCCAGTCCGACAGTGCCTGCGTCTCCCGGATCAACACCGCCCGGGCGTACGTCGACTCCACGCTGCCCGGCAAGCTCGACGGCGTGTACTCGGCGATCCGCTCCAAGGCACCCGACGCACGCGTCGTCGTCCTCGGCTACCCCCGCTTCTACCAGCTCGGCACGACCTGTCTCGGCCTCTCCGAGACCAAGCGCAAGGCCATCAACGACGCCTCCGACTACCTCAACACCGCCGTCGCCAAGCGCGCCGCCGACCACGGCTTCACCTTCGGCGACGTACGCACCACCTTCACCGGCCACGAGATCTGCTCCGGCGACTCCTGGCTGCACAGCGTCAGCTGGCTCAACATCGGCGAGTCCTACCACCCGAAGGCCCCCGGCCAGTCGGGCGGCTATCTGCCGGTGCTCAACGCCAACGACTGACCGGTCATCCGGAGTCCGAGTCCGAACCTGAGTCCGTCTCGGTGTCCGTGCCTGAAGGAGAAGGGGAGGCCCCGTCCGTCGGGGTCTCCGTCTCGCACGTCAGAGAGAACGGCACCCCCTCGGACGTCGTCCGCACCGGCTCCCGCACCTCGACGCTGATCTCGTTCTCGATCGTCCCGGACTCCTCGCGGGTCGTCACGTTCACCGTGTCCTGCTTCGTACGGCCGCCGCGCTCCGGGAACGACAGCGTCTTCCAACCCCCGTCGAGCACCGATCCGTCCTGCGTCACCCAGCGGTAGCGCACCTCGGCCGGCAGCCGGCCCACCGTGAACGTCGCCGTGAACTGCGGCGCCTCGGCGTTCGGCGGCGGGCACGGGCCCGAGTAGTCCGTGCGTTTGCCCTCCAGAGCCACCCGCACCGACTGCGGCGGCGGACTGCTCTTCTCGCTCTCGCTCTCGCTCGGTGTCGGGGAGGGGCTCGACTTCCCGCTCCCGGTGTTCTCCTTCGGGCCGGTCTCGGCCGGCGTACTCGCCCCGGCCCCCTGGTCGTTGTCCCCGGAGCCGTCGCCGCCCCCATTGTTCAGCAGCGCGTACGTCAGCCCGCCCACCGCGAGGGCCAGTGCGACCACGCCCGCGACCAGCACCCGGCCGGTCCGGCGGTCGCGATCCTGACGGGTGGCCGTCGTCGTGGCACCCGAGCCGGAGGGCATCGGCTGCCCCGGGAAGGGCATCGGGGGCGTGGCGGCAGGCTCGGCCCGGGCCGCGGTCGGCGGGGGGTACGGGACCGCCCGTGTGGTGTCCGCGTGCGGCGCGCCGCCGGCGGCGATGACCCGCAGGTCCTGCTCGGCGCGCTCGGGCGGCAGCCGCTGTTCGGGATCCTTGCGCAGCAGTCCCTCGATGACCGGGGCGAGCGGCCCGGCCCGGTACGGCGGCGGCAGCTCCTCGTCGACGATCGCGCGCAGCGTGCTCAGGGGCGTGTCGTGACGGAAGGGGGAGTGGCCCTCGACCGCCGCGTACAGCAGCACCCCGAGCGACCACAGGTCGGACTCCGGACCCGGCGTGCGGCCGAGCGCCCGCTCCGGGGCGAGGAACTCGGGCGAGCCGATGACCTCCCCGGTCATGGTCAGCGCGGAGCTGCCCTCGACCATGGCGATCCCGAAGTCGGTGAGCACGATCCGGCCGTCGTTCGAGATCAGCACGTTGGCCGGCTTCACGTCCCGGTGCAGCACCCCGGCCTCGTGCGCGACCCGCAGCGCGGCCAGCACCTCGGCGCCGATGTGCGCGGCCCGCTCCGGCGGCATCGGGCCCTCGGCGTCCAGCACCTCCGCCAGCGAGAGCCCGCGGACCAGTTCCATGACGATCCACGGCCGGCCGCCGTCCGTCGCCACGTCGTACACCGTCACCACGTTCCCGCTGGCGACCCGGGCAGCCGCCCACGCCTCCCGCTCCAGCCGGGCGTACATCCGCTGCACGTCGTCGGCCGCCAGTCCGGCCGGGGCGCGCACCTCCTTGACGGCCACCTCGCGGTGCAGCACCTCGTCGCGGGCGCGCCACACCGTCCCCATGCCGCCCTCGCCGAGCGGCGCCAGGAGCCGGTAGCGGCCCGCGATCACACGCTCATGGCCCGGTTCTTCGGACACGGCGCCCCCATTCGCAGCCGGGCGAAATCTCCACGAGGTCTGTCTTCCCCACGCGGTCGGTTTTTCTCACGACGTCCGCTTTCCCTTTGACGCCTGTTTTCTCACGAACGTAACTCAGCCGAGTGCGGATGCCGCCCCCTTGAACACCAGTCCGGCGCCGAGTACCACCACGGCGAAGGCCGAACCGAGCGGTGCGGTGCGGCGTATCAGGGCCGCCATCGGGCCGGCCGTCCAGCGGGGGCGCCGGTCCATGAGCCGCGTCATCCCGCTGCCCGCCTTGACGACGGCGTACCCGGCGGCCGTCAGGGTGAGCGCCAGCCCGACGCCGTACGCGACGACGAGCAGCAGACCGAACCAGGCCTGCCCGAGGGCCGCGGCGCCGACGAGCACCACCACGGCGGAGGGGCTGGGCACGAGTCCGCCCGCGAAGCCCATGAGGATCGTGCCGCGGAGGGTGGGGGCGACGGGGTGGGAGTGAGTGAAGCCGCCGTGGGTGTGCACGACCTTGTGCGGGTGGGAGTGGGGGTGGTTCTGGTCGTGCGGGTGGCTGTGGTCGTGGTGGTGGTGATCGTCGTGCGCGTGATCGTGGTGGTGGTCGTGCGTGTGGCCGTGGCCGGTGTGCTCATGCCGGTGATCGTGCTCGTGATCGTGGTCATGCGTGGGGGTGTGGGGGTGGGGCGCGCGGCTGCGCAGTGCCCGGCGGACCAGGCTCGCGCCCGCCAGTGTCACCAGCAGGCCGCTGGCGACGCCGAGCCAGGCGATCACCGAAGGGGCCGCCGCCGAACCCGCCGTGACCAGGAGACCCAGGGCGACCACGCCCAGGGTGTGGGTGACCGTCACCGAGGCGGCCATGGGCAGGACGTCCTTCATCCGGGCCGCACCGCCCCGGGCCGCCGCCGTCGCGGCCATGATGGTCTTGCCGTGGCCCGGGGCGAGCGCGTGCATCGCGCCGAGGACGACGGCGATGCCGAGAGCCAGCGCGGCGAACCCAGCGGTGAGGTCGTGCCGGGCGACCAGGTCGTCCAGGGCACGCGTCCAGCGGTCGGCGCCGCGCGGCAGCACGGAGGCGGCGGGGGCGTCCGACTCCTCCTCGGCCAGCGCCGCCCCGCCGGGGCGCACCGACAGGGCGGCGGACGCGGTGTCGGCCGGAGAGGAGAGCAACTCCTCGGGGTACTTGGTCAGTTCGGCCGAGATCGACTTCTCGGGTACGTCCGACGCGGTGAGGGTCATACGGTCGCCCCGGGCCGTGACCTCCCGCCAGCCCGGGCCGGAGGAGGCGCCGGCGCCGCGGAAGCCGAGCGACACACTCTCCTTGTCCGACGGGAGGGGAGCGGTCAGCTCGCACTCCACACGGAGGGTGTCGAGCCCCGCCTGCCCGGGCCGCACACGCGCCCGGCTGCGCTCGGCGGTGAGGGCGGCGCCGCGGCCGTCGACGGTCACCTTGCTGTCCGCGGCGGCCGTGGCGCACCGCTCGCGCGCCCACAGGGCGATGCCCAGCCGCTCGATGTCCGGCTTCGCCTGGGTCGCCGGGATCTCGGCGAGGTCCTCGACGTGCCGCACCCGGAGTTCGCCGGGGGCGGCGACGAGACCGTCGTAGCGGTTGACGGTGAAGTTGCCCAGCGGGTGGGCGCTCGCCGTGGCGGCGGGCAGCAGAATGAGCGCGCAGGCGGCCGTCAGGACGGCGGCGCCGGACGCGAACAGTCGGCGCAGGGTCACCGGTTCTTCTCCAGGTCCTTGAGCGCGGTACGGGCCTCGCGGGCGCCGAGGGGCGAGAAGCCGGGGTTCAGGTCGAGCGCGGCCTTCAGGTGGTCGCGGGCTGCGCGCTCGTCGCCGGTGGCACGTTCGATGATCCCGCGGTGGAAGAGGAAGGTGGCGTTGCGGTAGCCGGTGGCGGTGGCCCGGCGGGCGTACGGCAGGGCCTCCTCGTCGCGGCCGTTGACGTGCAGGGCCCAGGCGAGCGCGTCGGCGGTGTGCACGCTGTGGCGGCGGTCCCACTCGGCGCGGGCGGCACGCAGGGCCTCCTTCTTGTCGCCGTGGTCGGCGGCGGCCATGGCCGAGTCGAGGTCGGCGTTGACACCGCCGGCGCGGGCCAGAGCCGTCCAGGCGTCGACGAGGGCGTACTGGTCGCCGGCCTTCGCCCGGTCGCCGTCGGCGCCGCGGTCCTCGTACAGCTCGCCGAGGGCGACGAGCGGGCCGGGCAGCGGGAAGCGGGCGACGACCTGCTCCAGGCCCTGCACGGCGGCCGCACGGTCACCGTCCGCCGCCTCCGAGCGGGCGCGGCCCTCCAGGGCGGGCAGGTAGGAGTCGTCGGCGGCGAGCGCGCGGGCATAGTGGCCGCGGGCCGCCTTGTAGTCGCCCTGGTTCCAGGCAAGTTGCCCGAGGGCGGTGGCGACGTAGGCGATGTCGGCGGGCGAGTCGGCGGAGTCCAGGGCGCGTTCCAGCACCTCACGCGCCGTGCGGACATCGCCGCGCAGCTCCCGCACGTACGCGTACCGCGTGAAGACGGGGAGGCCGGGGCGTCGGTCGTCGGCGGTATCGGCGGCCTTCTCGGCGTCGTCGTACCGGCCGAGTTCGACGAGGGCGTCGATACGGGTGCACAGGGCACGTTCGTTGTAGGGGTTCTGCTTCAGGGCCCGGTCGGCGTACTCGAGGGCGCCGGGGAAGTCGTGCCGGGCCGCGGCGAGGGCCGCCTGGCCGGCCAGGGCCGGGTCGTTGCCGGGCTCCAGTCCGAGGGAGCGCTTCAGCGCGCGCTCGGCCTGCGGATAGCGCGAGGGGTCGCCCTTCGTCCTGGCCTGTTCGACGTAGGCGATGCCGAGGGTGGCCCAGCTGACGAAGTCCCTCGGCTGGGCACGGAGATGCTTCTGCAGGGACGCGATCCCCGAGTCGAGATCCCCCCGGGCCAGCGCGCCCGGCGACAACGCCCCGGCCGCGGACACGGCGGCCACGTCACCGCCGGCCGGACCGTTTCCCGCACCCCCGAAGGCGATGGCCCCACCGGTGAGCGCGACGGCCAGCAGCGCGGCGCACCCGGCCAGATGAGCCGCCCGCCAGCGCCGCGCGCCGTCAGCGGTCCGCCGCACCGCGGCTACGCGCTGGTCCACGTCCTTGTCGGCGGAGGGTGCGCTGTCGCTGTCCGGCCGGGCGTCCTCCTCATCGGCCTGTGCCTCGTCGGCCTCCGCGTCATGCCCGGCGGCGGCTTCAGCCTCCGGCTCGACGGCCGGGTCGGCGGCGTGCTCGTCCCCTGCCTCCGCGGCCGGCTCGTGGTCCGGGCGTGGGCGGTCGTCGTCGCGCCTCTCCGGTGCGCTGTCCGTCGTACGCGGAGGCATGGGTCTCCTCAGTCGGC
>NZ_JBHUQX010000445.1:0-7335 GCF_042674225.1 Streptomyces sp. NPDC056948 | reverse complement strand
ATGCAGCGGGGCGGAACTGTGAGGCGGTTGTGATGGTTGCGGGCCGGTATTCTGCTCCGGCTCGGGTCCGTACGGCCGCGAGTCCGGCCCGGCCGCCTCCTCGGCGACAAGGGGTCCCGCACGGCAAGCCACCGGGCGTGTCCCGGAAAACGGAGTCATCCCCGGCGCCGCCCGGTCGTGACACTTCCGGACAATCCGCAGGGGGGCTCCGGGCGTGACGTCGACGCGACGGCGATCCTGAAGCTTGTTGTCGCGGAGGCGTCCTTCATCGCCGCGCTGATGTTTTACGTGGGGCTCATCTACACCAACCGCTACTGTCGCAACTTCCACCTTTCCCCCTCCTCCCTCGGCTTCGGGTTCTCCGAATACGTGGTGGAGAGCCTTCAAGTGCTGTCGCGGCCTGTTCTCAGCGCCGTCGTCGCGCTGCTTCTGCTCACAAGTGCACCGCACTTCGTCAGGCGTCTGCCGTTGACCAGTCGTCTCAGACGACGTGCCGCCGCCATGTGGGACACCGTGGCGGGGCAGTACTGGCTGGTCGTGGCAGTTGGCTTTGCGCTTTTCCTACTGTGGCGGGTCGAGCCGTACTGGGCTGCCCCGGCCACGGTTGCCGCAGGTCTGCTGATGGGGCAGAGCAGGGCCGCGCTGCGCGGAAGAGGCCAGGGGCTGCTGGAGAGGGCGGTGCCACTCTTCGCCGCTATGGCCTTCCTGCTCCTTGCCATCACGCTGCTTGCAGCACAACTCGGCGATCGCGAGGCGAAGCAGGCGGCGCGCCATGTTGTCCGCTGGCCCGGGGTCATCCTCTTCAGCACCGAGCGTCTGAGCCTGACCGGCCCGTCCGGTCTCAGGCCGACGATCTTGGCCCGGGCACGCATCTGCGCTACTGATCTCGCGGAGCAGAGATGCGAGTCGACGCCTGAGTGGGCCTCGGGCGGTCCGCACTCATGTCAACGAGGGACGCACTCCACCTGTCCGGGAGGCGCCAGTCGTGTGGAAGCCCTTTCGTCATCCCGTCAGTTCACTCCCCCTCGGCCGCACCGGGTGGGCGCAGACCGTCAACTTCCTCTTCGTGGGCCTGCTCGGGTGCAGGTGCTTTCCGGACAGATCCAGTGATCCGCCACCCTCCCGGAACCCCTGATTTGCTCCAGGGCCACACCTACGAGGGGGCACCGCATGACCTGTTCTCGCTCGCCCGATCCCACACCCACCCTGGGCACCCACAGAAGGCCCCCTGAAGCACGCCGTGGTGCCCGGCACCCGTGGGTGGTGACCGTTCGGTGGATCTTGCCTCAAACCTTGAACACAAATTACACACACCCTCTCTCCATACTGGCCCCGATGGTCTAGATTGACCGTGCTTCAGCTGTTCGGGCATGAGGCGACCCTTAATGATCTATAGGTCCGGCGCTGCGGAAAGCCGGCAGGACAGGCGAGTCCGCTGCCGCCGGAGCGGGTTGTTCAGGCAGCCCTGCAAGCGCTGGGATGTCATGCGCACGACGAGGAAGGCGGGGGCCTTCCTGGGGGAGGAACAGCGCGGGGGGCGGGGGCCTCCCGGGGGGAGGAACAGTGTTGGGCGAGCACGTCGAACCACTGGGGACCTGGGGGGTTCTGTGCGTCAAGGGGGATTAGCCAGCCCGTATCCGTCAGCGCGCGGGCGTCTGGCGGACGGGGCGATCACTCAACCCGCGTTCGACTGGGAGCAGCGGTACCGCCGTACCGTGATCACCAGCGATACCGTGGCCACCGCCTTCGTGGTGGCGGCGATCGGCAACTTCTTCGGGGCGCGGGACGCGGCCAACTGGCATGAGAAGTGGGGAATTCTCGCCTTCGGCACCGAGCTGCTGGTGCTGGGAGCGCTCGCGGTGGGCCGCGCGTGGGCTCCGGCCGTGCTCGGCCAGGGCGCCGAGGAATTCCGCCGGCTCGGACGCTCACTCTTCGCGGCGACCGTCGTACTGGCGCTCGGCGGCATCGCCCTCACCTCGCGCAACATCAAGCTCTGGATCTTCATAGCGATCCCCGCGATCGCGCTCGTCACCATGACCGCGCGGTATCTGCTCCGCCTCTGGCTGCACAAACAGCGGAAGGAAGGGCGGTGCCTGAGACCGGTGCTCGCTGCCGGGAGCCCGGCCACCGTGCACGACCTGATCAGCCGGACCCGCAAGTTCCCGCACCTCGGCTGGCGGGTGGACGCGGTGTGCACGACGGACGGTCTCGGGCTCGACGGTGACCAACTGGACGGAGTTCCGGTAGTCGGCCGGCTGGCGGACGTCGCGGGCCACGTCCGCCGCGACGGCTACCGTGTCGTCGCGGTCACGCCGGACCCGCACTGGTCACCGGACCGGTTGCAGCGGCTGGCCTGGAACCTCGAAGGCAGCGACGCCGAGATGGTCGTGGCCCCCGTGCTGATGGAGGTGGCCGGCCCGCGGCTGCACATCGACGCGGTGCTCGGGATCCCGCTGCTGCGGGTCAGCATGCCGACCTTCACCGGGGGCCGCCGGGCGGTCAAAGGGGTCGTCGACCGGATAGGCGCAACGTTTCTTCTGGTGCTGTTCGCGCCGCTGATGGTGTTCGTCGGGCTGCTCGTGCTGATGGACAGCCGGGGCGGGGTGTTCTACCGCCAGCGCAGGGTCGGCAAGGACGGCCGCGAGTTCACCATTCTCAAGTTCCGCACCATGGTCGCCGGGGCTCACGGGGCACGTGCCGAGCTGGCCGACCGCAACGAGGGCGCCGGCCTGCTGTTCAAGCTCCGCCGGGATCCGCGGGTGACCCGGGTGGGGGCGGTGCTGCGCCGGTACTCGCTCGACGAGCTCCCGCAGCTCTTCAACGTGCTCACCGGATCGATGTCGCTCGTCGGTCCACGGCCTCCGTTACCGGAGGAGTCCGCCGCGTACGGCCCGGACATCCGGCGACGGCTGCTGGTCAAGCCCGGACTCACCGGTCTGTGGCAGATCAGCGGACGCAGCGACCTGTCGTGGGAGGAGGCCGTCCGGCTGGACCTGCGGTACGTGGAGGACTGGTCGCTCGCGCTGGACACAGTGATCTTGTGGAAGACGCTGCGTGCGGTGCTCCACGGTCAGGGGGCCTACTGATGCGCGGGGGGCTGCGACTCGACGGTCGATTCAACGGTCCCGCCGGCGCGCGGACCGCAGGCCGCAAGGGCCTGCCTGGGGGGAGGAACGAGTCATGAGAGTCAGCGTTTTCGGGCTCGGCTACGTGGGCTGTGTGTCGGCCGCGTGCCTGGCCAGCATGGGTCACGAGGTCATCGGGGTGGACGTGAACCAGGTGAAGGTCGACCTGGTCAACGACGGCAAGGCCCCGGTGGTGGAGGAGCGGATCGGCGAGCTCATCGCCGACGTCGTGCGGACCGGAGCGTTACGCGCCACCGGCGACGTCCGCGAGGCGATCATGGACAGCGAGGTGTCGCTGGTCTGCGTGGGCACGCCGTCGGAGCCCAACGGCAGCCTGTGCACCAAGTACTTGGAGCGGGTCACCGAGGAGATCGGTGCCGCGCTGGCCGAGCGGGGTGGGCGGCACACCGTGGTGTTCCGCAGCACCATGCTCCCGGGCACCTGCCTGAACCTGCTGGTGCCGATCCTGGAGAAGTACGTCGGCGGCACGGCCGGGGTCGACATCGGGGTCGCGGTGAACCCGGAGTTCCTGCGCGAGGGCACGAGCGTGCGGGACTTCTTCGACCCGCCCAAGACCGTCATCGGCGAGCTCGACCCGGCAAGCGGCGACGCGGTGACGGCGCTGTACGACGGCCTGCCCGGCGAAGTGTTCCGGGTGCCGGTCCCGACGGCCGAGGCGATCAAGTACGCGGACAACGCGTTCCACGGCCTCAAGATCGGCTTCGCGAACGAGCTGGGCGCGGTGTGCCAGGCGCTCGGGGTGGACTCGCACCAGGTGATGGACGTGTTCCTGGCCGACCGCAAGCTGAACATCAGCCCCGCCTACCTGCGGCCCGGCTTCGCCTTCGGTGGCTCCTGCCTGCCCAAGGACTTACGCAGCCTGGTCCACGCGGCGCGGCGGGCCGATGTCTCGGTGCCCATCCTCGCCCATGTGCTGCCCTCCAACGCCGACCATCTGCAGCGCGCGGTGGAGCTGGTCGAGCGCACCGGCAAGCGCCGGGTCGGCCTGTTCGGGCTGTCCTTCAAGCCCGGCACCGACGACCTCCGCGAGAGCCCGCTCGTCGAGCTGGCGGAGAGGCTCTTCGGCAAGGGGTACGACCTGAAGATCTACGACGCCAATGTGAGCCTCTCCCGGCTGATCGGCGCGAACCGCGAGTACATCGAGACCCGGCTGCCGCACCTCGCGCAGCTGCTCGCCGACTCGGTCGACGAGGTGCTGGAGCACGCCGAGGTGTGCCTCGTCGGGAGCAGCGATCCGGCCGTCCTGTCGGCGCTGCCCCATGGCGGCGGCCCGGTGATCGTCGATCTCATCCGCCTTCCCGACGCCGAGACGCGCCGGGCCGAACCGGGGTACGTGGGCCTTGCTTGGTGACAGATCGTTCGGTGACACGGCCGGCGGCGAAGGGACGAACCGGCGTGCGCTGATCCTGGTGGAGAACCTGTCGGTGCCGTTCGACCGGCGGGTGTGGCAGGAGTGCACGACCCTGCGCGACGCGGGCTGGGAGGTGCACGTCATCTGTCCCCGTGGGGAGAAGCGGGACACGGAGCCGGAGGCGGTGGTCGACGGGGTGCGGATCCACCGCTACCCGTTGCGCGCGGCCACCGGAGGTCCGGCCGGCTACCTGCGGGAGTACGGATCGGCGTTGTGGCACACGGTCCGGCTGGCCCGGAAGGTCGGCCCGGTCGATGTGGTCCACGCCTGCAACCCGCCCGACCTGCTGTTCCTGCCGGCCCTGTGGTCGAAGCGGCGCGGAGCGCGGTTCGTCTTCGACCAGCACGACCTGGTACCCGAGTTGTACCTCTCCCGGTTCGACCGCGGCGAGGATCTGCTCTACCGCGCCGTGTGCGCGCTGGAACGGCTGACCTACCGGGCCGCGGACATCGTGCTCGCCACGAACGAGAGCTACCGGGACGTCGCGGTGCGCCGTGGCGGCCGGCGGCCGGAGGACGTCTTCGTGGTGCGCAGCGCGCCCGCGACCGACCGTTTCCAACCGGTGCCGCCCGAGCAGGAGTTGAAGCGCGGCAAGCCTCATCTGCTGTGCTACCTCGGCGTCATGGGCCCGCAGGACGGCGTCGACTACGCCTTGCGGGCCCTGGCGAAGCTGCGCGACGAGCTCGGGCGGACCGACTGGCATGCGGTGTTCGTCGGCGCCGGCGACGCCTTCGACGCGATGGTGGAGCTGTCCCGGCGGCTCGGGCTCTCGGAGCAGGTGCAGTTCACCGGACGCATTCCGGACGCCGACCTGGTGCGCTACCTGTCCACCGCGGACGTGTGCCTCTCCCCCGACCCGCGCAATCCGCTCAACGACGTGTCGACCATGAACAAGGTCCTGGAGTACATGGCGATGGGCCGGCCCATCGTCTCGTTCGACCTCCGGGAGGCGCGAGTCTCCGCCGGTGACGCCGCCGTCTACGCGCCGGCCAACGACGAGGCCGAGTTCGCGAAGCTCATCACGCTGCTGCTCGACGATCCGGACAAGCGGGTCCGGATGGGCAAGATCGGCCAGGAGCGGGTCAGCGGGCCGCTCTCCTGGCGGAACTCGCAGGCGTCGCTGCTCGCCGCCTACGCCGCTGCCTGCCGTGACCACGCTCCGGTGTCTCGGGCGACCCGTAACAGGCAGGGAAGAGGCCGCACTGTTGAGCGATGAAACGATACGCCTGGTCACGATCGGGCGGATTATCCGTCGGCGCGGGCGGCTTCTCATCTTCCTCGCCGTGGTGGGTGCGCTCGTCGGCTACGGCACCTCCTTGGTGTTTCCTCCGCGCTACACGACGTCGGCATCGGTACTGCTGCCGGGGGCGTGGGAGGAGCGCGAACTGCTGACCCAGGCGGAGATCGCGAGCAGTTCGGTGGTGGTCGACCGGGCGGCCGCCACGCTCGGCTGGGCCGGGGTCAGCGGCAGCGAACTGCGGGATCGGGTGAGCGCCCAGGCCGCCGACGGGAACATCATCAAGATCTCGGGCACGGCCGACACCCCGGAGCGCGCGCAGCGGCTCTCCGACCAGGTGGCCCAGCAATTCGTCGCATTCGCCGCGCGGATCGCGGGCGACGACACCGACCCCGAAGCGGCGGCGCGGCCCGAGGCACTGCGGCAGATGGTGGAGCAGACCAGCCGCCGCATCACCGAGCTGGCCGACGCGGCCGATCCGGGGCGGACCGTGGAGAGCGTGCAGACCCGCACCGAGCTCGCGAAGCTGCGCACCACGCTGCAGGAGGCCATCAAGAAACTGGACGAGGCCGATCCGGCCGCCGACAAGGCCGACATGGTCGTCATGGGGCCGGCGGCCCGGCCGGCCGGCGAGGCACCGCCGACGAGGATGCAGCTCATCGTCGGCGGGGCACTGCTGTTCTTCCTGCTCGCGGTCATCGGCCATCTCACCGCCGCCCGGATGAGTCGCCGGCCGCGCACCGAACCGGAGATCGCCGGGGCGCTGGGCTCGGCGCTGCTGGGTACCGTCGACGTTCCTGGTGAACGGCCCGCGCACCGGCCGGACGGCAGTGACCCGCGGGCCCGTGTCCGCCGGCTGCTGGGCGTCGACATCCGGTGGGACCTACCGAGTCCGCAGTCGTCCGGCGACGAGGCCGGCAGGCAGATCCGCTACCGGCGGGTGCTCGCCCGCCTCCGGGACCAGGTCCCGGTCCCCCGCCGACTGCTGGTCGTCGTCCCGGACGGCGACGAGATCGCCCGCCGGGCCGCCGGACAGCTCGTCGCCGAGGCCGAGAGCGATCCGCTGCTGCGGGTGGTGGGGGTTTCGATGGACCGGCCGATGGTGCCGGACCGCGACAACGAGTCCGGTGCCCTGGTCGTGCTCAGCGCGGGCCGCTGGACCGCGGCGGAGCTCGCCGGCATCGCCGAGGCGTGTGCGGACGCCCGGCACGAGGTCGTCGGCATCGTCCTCGCCGCCGGCACGGTCCGGGCCCGTCCGACGCGGTCTGCCGGCCGTCCTCGGGATGCCGTCACGCCGGCGCTCGCGGTCGGCGACAACGCGGCGGGAGGTTCGCGGTGACGACCAGTACGACTCCGGAGTCGCCGGCCGCCGCTCCGCTGCTGGACCTGCAGGCGCTGGTCGTGGCGGTGCGCAGGCGCCGCCGTCTCTGGTGCTCCCTGGCGCTGCTGGGGCTGCTCGTCGGCGTGGGGGGGGGGGGGCAGGTGGCCCCCCCCCCCCCCCCCGGGGCCCAGGGGGAGGTGGGGCCAAAAGAGGTTAAACC
>NZ_JBHUQX010000444.1:0-7347 GCF_042674225.1 Streptomyces sp. NPDC056948 | reverse complement strand
CGCCGAACCACTCGGCGGGCCCCATGCGCTTCCTCGGCGGACCCGTCCTATCCGACCTCGCGCAGCACCCCGAGGAGGGCCGACTCGTCCGGCGCGGCCAGCAGCCGCTCCCGGAACCCGGCGTCCATCAGCTTCCGCGACAACAGCGCCAGAATCCTCAGATGCTCGTCACCCGCTGCCGCCTCCGGTACGGCGATCATGAACACCAGCCTCGCCTTCGTACCGTCCGGCGAGCCCCACTCGACGCCCTGCGCGGACCGCGCGAAACCGACGACCGGCTCCGTCACCGCATCCGTCTTGGCGTGCGGAATCGCGGTCTCCTCCCCGAGCCCGGTCGTGCCCTGCGCCTCTCGCCGCAGCGCGGTCGCCACCAGTTCGTCCAGGTCCGCGACCTTGCCGGTACGGGCCAGCAGCTCCGCCATCTCCCGGATGGCGGCCTCCTTGTCGTCGGCTTCGAGGCTGACCTTGACGGTCTGGCCGGTGAGGTGACCGCCGAGGACCTCGGTGGGGATGTCACCGGGGTCGGACGGTTCGGCCTGCTCGGGTACCGCTTCGTCCGCTACGGCTGTGGCGCTGCTCGCGGTTGCGGTTGCTGTGGCGCTGCTCGCGGCGGTAGCGGTCGCGGCCGGCCCACGTACCGTCGCCTGCTCTACGACCGCAGCGCCACCGCCACCGGGCACTCCGGCCGGCACGGGCTCAAGCCCAGCAGCACCCGCACCGAAGCCCGCCTCCCCGCGCCGCTTGCGCTCACCCAGGTCGACGAGGGCCACTGTCGTCAGCGCGGTGACGACCGAGCCGATCACCACGGCCACGAAGAACATCGGCACGCCGCTCACCGCACCCAGCACGGCCACGATCGGCCCACCGTGCGGCACCGCGTCCTCGACCCCGGCGACCCCGGCGATCGCACCGGCGACCGCGCCACCCAGCATGTTGGCGGGGATGACCTGCGCGGGCCGCGCCGCCGCGAACGGGATCGCCCCCTCGGAGATGCCGAAGCACCCCATGAACAGTGCGGCGAACCCGGTCTCCCGCTCCTGCTCGGTGTACAGCCGCTTCCGTATCAGCGTGGCCAGGCCCTGCCCCAGCGGCATGACCGGGATCGCGGCCGCACACATGCCCATGACCGTCTGGTTGCCGGTCGCGATGAGGCCGGCCCCGAACAGGAACGCCGTCTTGTTGACCGGCCCGCCCATGTCGAACGCGATCATGAGCCCCAGAATCGCGCCGAGCAGGATCGCGCTGGTACCGGTCATCCCGCTGAGCCAGTCGGTCAGGTGCTCGAACACCCAGGAGATCGGCTTGCCGATGACGTAGATGAAGAACAGCCCCAGAGCCGTGGTCGCCACGATCGGGATCACGATGATCGGCATGATCGGCTGCGCGAACTTCGGGACCTTGACCTTCTTGATCCACACCACCAGATACCCGGCGAGGAACCCGGTCACGATCGCCCCGATGAACCCGGCGCCCGCCTTGGAGTCGTACAACTCACCGGTGTTGGCGATCCAGCCACCGATCATGCCGGGCACGAGGGCGGGCCGGTCCCCGATGGCATACGCGATGTAGCCCGACAGGATCGGCACCATCAGCGTGAAGCCGATGACACCGATGTTGTTCACGTCCATCCAGAAGGAGTCCTTCGGGATGACCAGACCGCCCGACGGGTCGGTGTGCCCGCCCAGCGAGAGCGAGATCGCGATCAGCAGCCCGCCGACCACGACGAACGGGATCATGTAACTGACCCCGTTCATCAGCGCCTTGTACCCGAGGCTCCGCTCCTTGCCACCACTGGTCGCGGGAGCTGTGGGGGAGCCCCCCTCCGCGTGCACCGGCGCCGACAGCACCCGCTCGATCAACTGCTCCGGGTGACGAATGCCCTCCGCCACCCCGACGGTCAGGACCCGCTTCCCCGCGAAACGGCTCAGGTCCACGTCCTTGTCCGCGGCGACGATGATGCCGTCGGCATGGCTGACATCGTTGTCATCGAGGACGTTTTCAGCCCCGATGGATCCCTGCGTCTCCACCTTCATCTCGATGCCGCGACTCTCGGCGGCCTGCGCGAGCTTCTCAGCCGCCATGTACGTGTGGGCGATGCCGGTCGGGCACGCGGTCACCGCGAGCAGCTTCAACCGCTGCCGCTCACCATCGCCGCCGCCCGTGGGGGGAGGGCCGGCCGGACTGGTCACATCGATCTCCTAACGCCTTTGTCATGCGGAATCGCCGTCCCGGACGCCCCGCAAGATCGATCACTTGTTCAGATCTCCCGGGCATCCTGCACCACGCCGCCGCAGACTCAAAGGCCAAAAGATCCCTGGAGGTTCCGCTTTGTCGCCTCCTGTCGACCGTTCGTTGGTGTCCTGTTATCGAGCCCGCTCATCGCCCGCACCCCCACCGTCCCGTGACCTGCCTCCACCACCTGAAGAACCCGCGCCCTCCGGGCCGTCTCTCATGCTCCCTCCCTCCCCGATGGCGCGATCTGTTCGGATACGGACTGGGGACGGCCCGGCCTCCCGGTGTAGCTTGGGACGGAGCCAGACGTCGCTGCTGATGGCGGTCGGGCGGTCCCACCGCGGACCGGCCGAGGGAGAGAGGGCCTCCGACGGACTGCGCTGCGTGTACGCGGGCATGCCAGTGTCCTCCCTGGGCACCCCTGTGTCCGCCGTCGCGCAGACCAGCCCTAACCACCTCGACCCAACCCCGAGGAGCAGCTCGCAATGACGACTGTCGACAACCGACAGGACTTCAAGGTCGCCGACCTCTCCCTGGCCGACTTCGGCCGCAAGGAGATCACTCTCGCCGAGCACGAGATGCCGGGCCTGATGTCGATCCGCAAGGAATACGCCGAGGCGCAGCCTCTCGCCGGCGCCCGCGTCACCGGCTCCCTGCACATGACCGTGCAGACCGCCGTGCTCATCGAGACCCTGGTCGCCCTGGGCGCGCAGGTCCGCTGGGCCTCCTGCAACATCTTCTCCACCCAGGACCACGCCGCGGCCGCCATCGCCGTCGGCCCGAACGGCACGCCCGACAACCCGCAGGGCGTCCCGGTCTTCGCCTGGAAGGGCGAGACCCTGGAGGAGTACTGGTGGTGCACGGAGCAGGCGCTGACCTGGCCGGGCACCCCCACCGGCGGCCCGAACATGATCCTCGACGACGGCGGTGACGCCACCCTCCTTGTCCACAAGGGCGTCGAGTACGAGAAGGACGGCAAGGTCCCCGCCGTCGACACCGCCGAGAACGACGAGCACCGCGTCATCCTCGAACTCCTGAACCGCACCATCACCGACGGCTCCCAGAAGTGGACCCAGCTCGCCTCGGAGATCCGCGGTGTCACCGAGGAGACCACGACCGGCGTCCACCGTCTGTACGAGATGCAGCGCGACGGCAACCTCCTGTTCCCGGCGATCAACGTCAACGACGCCGTCACCAAGTCGAAGTTCGACAACAAGTACGGCTGCCGCCACTCGCTCATCGACGGCATCAACCGCGCCACCGACGTCCTCATCGGCGGCAAGACCGCGGTCGTCTTCGGCTACGGCGACGTGGGCAAGGGCTGCGCGGAGTCCCTGCGCGGCCAGGGCGCTCGCGTGATCATCACCGAGATCGACCCGATCTGCGCGCTCCAGGCGGCGATGGACGGCTACCAGGTCACGACCCTCGACGAGGTCGTCGACAAGGCCGACATCTTCGTCACCACGACCGGCAACAAGGACATCATCATGGCCTCGGACATGGCCAAGATGAAGCACCAGGCGATCGTCGGCAACATCGGCCACTTCGACAACGAGATCGACATGGCCGGCCTCGCCAAGACCCCCGGCATCGTCAAGGACGAGGTCAAGCCGCAGGTCCACACCTGGACCTTCCCCGACGGCAAGGTGCTCATCGTCCTCTCCGAGGGCCGCCTGCTGAACCTGGGCAACGCGACCGGCCACCCGTCGTTCGTGATGTCCAACTCCTTCGCGGACCAGACCCTGGCCCAGATCGAGCTGTTCACCAAGCCCGACGAGTACCCGACTGGCGTCTACGTGTTGCCCAAGCACCTCGACGAGAAGGTCGCCCGCCTCCACCTCGACTCGCTTGGCGTGAAGCTGACCACGCTCCGCCCCGAGCAGGCCGAGTACATCGGCGTCCAGGTCGAGGGCCCGTTCAAGCCGGACCACTACCGCTACTGAGCCACACTCGTCGGCAGCAGGTTCTCCGAGGCAGGCCCCCGCACCCCCGTGCCGGGGGCCTGCCCCGTTTGCCGGACCAGCGACCGGCTCAGCCCGTCAAGACCCAGGACCCTCATGCCCCGCGGCCGTTATTCGCTCCACGATCCGCACGATCACACCCCCCTCGCGGAAGAGCACTTCCACTGCGCCGTCGGCCCCTCCGGCTGGCGCTACGTCTCCCAGCTGACCACCCCCTCGGGCGATCACCACGGCTCCGTCGACCTCACCCTCGACGAACTCGGCCGCCCCATCCGCCTCGAACTCCACGCCGCCGCCTGGCAAGTCCGCGGCGCAGCCCTCGACGGCGTCACCTGGGTCCGCACCGACCCCACCGGCATCGAGGCCACCGAAGGCAATGTGCGCGCCCACGTCTTCACCGGCACCTCCCCGGCATTCCTCGTCGCCACCGCCCGTCTCCTGCGCCTCACCCCCTCCGCAGCCGCCACCCGCGTACGCCTCGTCGCCTTCACGGACCCGGTCCTCGCCCCGCGCACCGTGGACCAGTCGTGGTCCTTGCTGAAGAGAGAAGCACACGCCACTGACAACGGCCCGCTGACCGTGGACGAATACCAGGTCACAGACCTGGACACGGGCGAGCAGCACGCCGTGCACATCGCAGGCGACGTGGTGCTCGCGGCCCCCGGCGTCGAGCTCGAGGACCTCGAATCACCGCCGTCGGCATTCACCTGACCAGGCAGCCGCAGTTCAGCGGGCAGCCCCGCTCCCACTAAGCCGGCGGCACGAACCCGGTGCCGGGCCGGTCACCCGCCGGTACCTCCGGCGACTCCACAGGCCGGTCCCCGCCACCAGATGACTCGGCCGCCGCACCAGGCGCCACAACGGGCGGTACGTCCGCAGCCGGCGCCGGCGCCGGCGGTCCGTACGCGGCCGGAGCTCCGTACACAGCCGGAGGCCCATCCGCAGCCGAAGCGGGAGACGAGGCCGAACCGCTCCCGAAAGCCCGCCGGGACTCCCGCGCCTGCCGCTCCTGCACGACCGCCGCGAGATACGCCGCCGGCGGAACACCCTGCGGCACCGGAGCCCCCGTACGCTCCGCGAGATCCGACGCCAGCCGCTCCGCCATCGACGAGCCCACCTGCGGATCCAGCTGCTGCATACGCGTCAGGTACTGACGGACGGCGAGCCACAACCCGTCGGGTACCGCGGACAGATCGAGCCCCGAGAACCGTCCCGCCAGCCAGGGCGGAGGAGGCGGCACAAAGCCGGTTCGCGCGACCGGAATGCGTTCCCGGACGACGAGGGTCCCCGCGAACACATCTCCCAGCCGCCGCCCGCGCGCCGACACGAACGAGGCGATACAGGCGACGACCCCGAAGGTCATGAGGATCTCGATCACCGCGATCAAGCCCCTCACCAGCGCATGCCGGAACCGGATCGGACCTCCGTCGTCCCGCACCACACGCAGCCCGCACGCCATCTTCCCGAGCGACCGCCCGTGACTGAGCGTCTCCACCGCGATCGGCGCACCCACCAGCACGAGAACGAACGTCGCGATCGACAACGCCGTCTGCGCCGCCTCGTCCAGCGAGGCCGTGGAAGTCACCAGCACGATGGTCACCGCGACATAGACGGCCATGGCCGCCACAAGATCGAGCAGCACGGCCAGCGCCCTGCTGGGCAGCCTCGCTGGGCGCAGCTCCAACGCCACAGCCTCGCCCGTCACCAGCTCACTCACGCCTGCCGTCCTTCCCCTGCCCTGCCCCGGACAGAGCCAGTCTGCCAAGCTGAGGGCGCATCGCGCCGCAGTACGACAAGCTGATCCACGACGAGTCTCCGACGAACAGCCGAGGAGCAGGCACACCGATGGACCTCGACGTCTTCGTCTCCGCCCACCGAGCGGAGTGGGACCGCCTCGAAGCCCTGCTGCGCCGCCAGCGCCGTCTCAACGGCGTCGAAGCTGACGAACTCGTCACCCTCTACCAGCGCACCGCCACGCACCTCTCCCTGATCCAGTCCAGCGCCCCCGACCCCCAGCTGACCGGCAGGCTCAGTCAACTGGTGGCACGCGCGCGTAGTGCCGTGACAGGTACCCGACGCGCCTCCTGGCGAGACGTCACCCGATTCCTCGCCCACGGCTTCCCCGCCGCCGTCTACAAGTCACGCCACTGGTGGGTACCCACCGCGCTCCTGTCCACAGCCGTGGCCGCGCTCCTGGGCTGGTGGATCGGCACACACCCCGAAGTGCAGGCCTCCATCGCGGCGCCCAGCGAACTACGCGAGCTCACCCGCCCCGGCGGCCAGTACGAGACCTACTACTCCAGCCACCCGGCTGCCAGTTTCGCCGCTCAGGTCTGGACGAACAACGCCTGGGCAGCCGCCCTGTGCCTGATCCTCGGGGTCTTCCTGGGGCTCCCGGTCCTCTGGATCCTGTTCCAGAACATGCTCAACCTCGGCATCGGCTTCGGCCTGATGTCCTCGGCCGGCCGACTCGACACCTTCCTCGGCCTGGTCCTTCCGCACGGCCTGCTCGAGCTGACCGCCGTCTTCGTGGCCGCGGGCACCGGCCTGCGCCTCGGCTGGACCCTCATCGACCCGGGCCCCCGCACGCGACGCACGGCTCTGGCGGAAGAAGGCCGAGCCGCCATCGGCATGGCCATCGGCCTCGCCCTGGTCCTCTTCATCTCCGGCGCCATCGAAGGCTTCGTCACCCCGTCCGGCCTCCCCACCTGGGCACGCATCACCATCGGAGTCGCCGCCGAACTGGCCTTCCTCGCCTACGTCTACGTCTTGGGCGGTCGCGCCGCCCGCGCCGGAGACACGGGCGACGTCGAGGCAGCAGAACGCAGCGCCACCGTGCCGACGGCTGCCTGAACGTCCCCCCTGAGCGGCCGGATGTGCGACCACGTCCGTTCAACTGCTAGTCTCCTCTTCGCCCCACAGGAGTCGTTGACACGGCGAGTGCGGGGAGGTAGATTCGAACAGTTGCCTGGAGGTGGGTTCTACCCCAGACGGCGACGGTGAACATCTGTCTGCTTCTTGAAACGCTGATTTCATTGAAGCCACTCCCGATGAATCGGAAATGAGCGGCCGGTCAGTACGGCCCGAAACTTCTGATAAAGTCGGAACCGCCGGAAAGGGAAACGCGGAAGCGGGAACCTGGAAAGCACCGAGG
>NZ_JBHUQX010000443.1:0-7362 GCF_042674225.1 Streptomyces sp. NPDC056948 | reverse complement strand
GCGCGTTGACCAGCGTGGACTTGCCGGTGCTGATACGGCCGACCACGGCGACACTCATCTTCCTCCCGGCGCGCTCCCGTTCCGCCTCGAACGCGGCCCGCAGCACCTCCGCCGAGCCGCCGCCACGGGCCATCAGCCGGAGTGCGGAGTCGAAGGCCGCCTTCACCCGGCCGGCCAGGCCGTCGCTCATGCCGCTTCGCCCTCCGAGTACGGTCCGGAGCCGGGCCGGCGGTCGGCGAGCCGGTTGACCGCGCGCACCAGGGCGGCGATCCGCTCGCGGCCGTCCTTGAGCGGCCGCTGTTCGGTCTCGAGTTCGCCCAGCCGTCGGGTCGCCTCCTCCGCGGTGCGCCGGGCGCTCTGCTTCAGCCGCTTCAGGGTGTCGGCGGTGCGTTCCTGTTCGCGGGCGATCCGGCTGTCCAACTCGGCTGTGATGTCCCTGGAGAAGTCGCCGATCGCCTCCTGCGCGGCCTGCTCGATCCGGGGCGCCTGGTCGCGCCGGGCCCGCTGGATGGAGTCGGCGAGCTCACGTCGCCGCTGCTCGATGACGTGCTCCGGGATCTCCCGTTCGACCGTCTCGTACCAACGCTCTTCCGGGGTGTCGAGCACCTTCTTCTCATAAGTCTCGTACACCGGGGAGAAGAAGTCCTTGGTCCGGTTCCAGCCGTGCTTGACCTTGTTCCAGAACCCGGACGGCGGAGGGCCGGAGGCCCGCTTTTTCTCCCTGGTCCTGGTCTCCTTGCGGTAGGTGGCCGGTTTCACGTGCTCCACACGCTCGGTGGGCCGGTGCAGCCGCCCGAACGCGGCGAGGTCCACCACGGGCGGCGCCGGCATCTCGCCGAGTTCGCTGCCGCCCAGCTCCAGGCCGATGTCCCGGGCCAGCACCCGCTGGAGCTCCGCGGCCCGCCGTGCGGCCCATTCGGTGACCGTCGTACGGGCCATTCCCAGGTCGCCGTTGACCCGAAGGGCCAGCAGGTCGGGCTGCTCCAGATGCATGCGCACCGAGAGGTACTCCGTCTCCGCCCGGCTCCACACCCGGTCGAACTCACGCGCCGTGCGCTCGCTCACCTTGGCGCGCAGCCCGTCCAGTTCGTCTTCCAGGCGCTTGCGCCAAGGAGCCGCGCCGGAGGACAGTTCCGCCAGCCGGGCCGACTCCCGCTCCGTCTCCCGGTTGAGCTCGTCCAGCCGGGCCCTGCTGGTGTCGCGCAGCGCGCTCTCCTCCGCCAGCAGCGGATCCAGCAGCGTACGGACGGCCGCGTCCGCCTCGCCCAGCGCGCCGCCGAGCAGGACCCGGGCGCGGTGGCGGGCCAGCCTCGCCCAGAGGACCTCCTCGAGCTGGGGGAAACCGGAGTTGTGGAGCAGCTCCGCGCGCAGCTCGGGATCGTCGCCGCCGATCCCGGCCAGATACTGCTGCTTGAGTTTGCTGGAGACCGGCACGATCAGCACGTCGTCGGGGGACCTGTCCGTGATCGCGGCGATCTTCTTGCGGTTGGCGGCCAGGTCGGTGTCGATGTCCGCCCTCCGGTCCGACTTCGTGAGCACATAGAACATCGCGTCCGGGTGGTCGGCCGCCTTCACGGCGTGCGCCGCCTCGCGCAGGAAGACCGTCTCGCTCTCGGTGAGCGGTTCCTCGGCCGATATGACGAAGACGATCGCGTCGGCGGTGGGCAACTGCTCCTGTGTCACCAGCGTGTGCTCGTGGTAGACGCCCCCGACTCCGGGGGTGTCCACCAGCACCAGACCGGACTTGAGGCGGTGGGAGTCCAGCCTCAGGTCGAGGAGGACCGCCTCGTCCTTCCGGCTGCCGCTCTCGGCCGCGTACTCGCCGATCTGGTCGAGCCTGATGGGCCGTACGACGAGCGAGCCGTCCGGCGCCTTCAGGGTGACGTCGGCGGCCTCGGTCTCCCCCCGGCGGATCGTGGCGGCGATGCAGGTCGCGAAATAGTGGTCGACCGGGAGGATGTTGGGGCGGTCCAGCAGCGCGTTGAGCAGGCTGGACTTGCCGCGCTTGAACTCCCCGCACACCACGACGGTCAGCTCGCCGGAGCGCAGCCGCTCCTGCGCCCCGTACAGCCGGTCCGTCGTCTGCTCGGCGGCCCGGTCCCGGGCCACCTCGACGATGGTGTCGAAGACGGTCAGGATCTCATCGCGGATGGACTCGTAGTCGGCCATTGCCGTCCCCTCCTTTGGGTGGAGATCCCAGGCGGAGATCCCCTCTGGTCACAGGTCAGAGATCCCAGACGTGGATCTCGCGGTCGGTGGCGGCGATCAGGGTGGCGGTGTCCGCGCCGAAGGCCAGGTCGTGGAGGGGGCCGGGGAGCAGCATGCGCTGTGTGGAACGGGGGACTTCCAGGGGCTCGTCGGCTGTCCCCGGCGCGGGCGGCGGAAGCTCCCAGACCGCGATGACACCGCCGGGGTCGGCGGCCGCGAGCAGACGTTCGTCCGCGCTGACGGCGATGAGGTGCGGCTTGACCAGGGCCAGGTCGTGCAAGCGGAAGGCGTGACCGCCGAAACTCCACACGTCCACCGCCTGCGGGACGCTCGACCCCGAAGCAAAGCCGGCCGTTGAGGGCAGGGCGAGCAGTTTGCGCGGGTCATTGACGGTGAGGTGCGAGGGCTGGGCGAGCTGACGACCCTGTACGTGGCAGATGATCACCTGGTTGCCGACCGGGAACGCGGCGAACTCGAGCGCCGGATCGAGGACCAGCTGCTCACCCGTCATGCTGTAGCGCGACAGATCGGTCTCGTTGGGTACCTCTCCGTCGGCGAGACCGGAGATCCGAAGGCGCCGCTGATTGTTGAGTACGGCAAGCCGAGTGCCGTCGGAGGAGAAGGTGGCCGTGAGGCAGGCCCCGTCGAAGGGGACGGATCCATGTGTCTCACCGGAGACGACGTCGACCACGTCGACCTTCTGGGCGTGGCCGCCGCCCTCCATCGGTACGACGGCCAGGAGCGCCCGCGAGGATCCGCCGGACATCACCCGGAAGACCGAGGAGAGCTCCCACAGCCGCTTGAGCCCGTCCGGGTTCCTTTCCCAGCACACCGTCTCCTCGCCGTGCTGGGTCACGACATGGCGGCCACCGGGCACCAGCAGTACACGTCCGAACGCCGTGGCGCCGTCGCCGATGGGCAGGGCGGCGCTCGGCGGGGGCGCGAGGTCCTCCCACGACGGCATGGCGCTCGCGCGGGTGTCGCGCCGCCGTCGCCGCCCCGACGGCTCGCCCCGTCCGGTCGTGACCAGCCAGTCGCCGGAGGAGACCTCGGAGCCGGCCTCCGAGTGGAGCTGGGCCACCGTACCGGCGTGCCCGTCCCCGCGTAATTCCCACAGCCCGCCATCGATCAGCCGGACCAGGGCGAACACCGCGTCGGCGGGGTAGTCGTCGCCGGGTCCGACGTACCACTGCAGCAACTTCCCGGTTCCGCCCGGCAGCTCCCAGGAGAGCGGGACGGTGTGCCCGGCGGGCCGTCCGGCGACCGAGTACCGCTCGGTGGCCGCCCCCGCCCACGCGGCCGCGCCCTGCGCCACCGCCAGCTCCGGGTCCTCCACGCCGCGCAGCAGCCCGGGGAACGCCTGCTCCAGCGCGTCCCTGACGGCCGGCATCCGGGTGGAGCCGCCGACCAGCAGAACGGCCGCCAGCCGGTCGGCGTTCTGCCCGCAGCGGTCGAGCAGGTCCCGGCAGCGGGCGACGGTACGGGTGAGGAGGGGCGCGGTGAGTTCGGCAAGCCGGGCGCGGTCGAGGCCGACGGGCAGGCCCGCGGAGCGGAAGTAGTCCTCGATCTCCGCCTCCACGCTCAGCCGGTGCTTGAACCGGTGCGCGAAATCGCCGAGGTCGAGAGTGCGCCGCAGCCCGTCATCCGCGTTCGCCGGCGGGCCGGAGGACTTCGCGGAGGACCTCGCGGACGCCTTGCCGCCGCCCTTCTCGTCGTCCTGCTCCGGTCCGGGGTGCAGCCAGGACGAGAGCGCGGCACCACCGCGCCGTACGAGTTCCTCCGCGAGCAGGACGTCGATGTCGTGGCCGCCGCAGTCGTCCAGGGCCGCGTGTCCCAGCACCTCCACGGTCCCGTCCGGGTCGCCCTGCGCCGTGGTCCTGATCAGTGCCGCGTCGAAGGTGCCGCCGCCGAAGTCGTACACCAGAACCAGGCGTCCCGGTTCGAAGGGGGTTCCGGCCAGCGGGGCGAACGCCGCGGCCACCGGTTCGGGCAGCAGATCGACGGCGGTGAGACCGGCCGCCTCGCCGGCGCCGATGAGCAGGCCGCGGCGCGGGTCACCGGGGCCGTAGGAGGCGGGGCAGGTCAGCACGGCCCGGGTGATGGGCCGGCCGTACAGCCGTTCCGCCTCCCCACGCATGGCGGAGATCAGCGCGGTCACCAGCTCCTGCGCCTGATAGGAGGCGTCGCCGAGCACCAGTGGGGTGCTCTCGCCGAGGTTCCGTTTGAACTCGCTGCGGAAGGAGGACGGGTACATGGCCTTGCGGTGCTCGGCCGGTGTGCCGACCAGCAGCCGTGACCCCTCCCAGGACACGGCCGAGGGCCACGCCCAGGAATCGCCCGAGGGCTCCTTGACCATGCGGACCCGGCCGTCGGCGAGCAGCGCCACGGCCGAGGTGGAGGTGCCGAAGTCGATGGCGAGTACGGGTTCGTGCGCCATGGGGCGGGAGCCGCCTTTCATTCGGGCCGTACGGAAGGCTTCAGAGTTGACGGGCAGGCATGTGGTCCAGCGCTTCGGCGACCAGCGTGTCCCAGGACACGTCGTCGATCTGCGGCAGGGGCAGGACGGTGAGCAGGGCGTGCAGCCGGGCCAGGATCTCGGGCGTGGCCACCGTCTCCGGGTCCGGGTTGTCCGGTGGTTCCGGGGGGTTCGGCAGGTGGTCCCGCCGTTCCTCGTTCATTTCGGTCTCCTCTTCGAAACGGGGCGGGCATCGGTTGTGTCGTCGAGCCGGAGCAGCTCCAGCAGATCCAGCCGGGCCCGGGACAGACGGCTCTTGACCGTGCCCATCGGTATCCGGAGCACATGCGCGATCTCCTCGTAGCTGCACCCGCACAGATGCCGCAGGACGACGACCGCGCGGAAGTCGACGTCCAGCGCGGCCAGTGCCTGCTGCACGCGCAGACCGTCGGTGACGCGTCCGTCCACCGCACGGACGGGCTCCGTGGGCAGTAAGTCGTCGCCGACGGGGCACGGGCGACGGCCCCGCTGCGCGATCTCGGCCTTCGCGGCGTTGACGGCGATGGCGCGCAGCCACGTCGTGAAGCGGGCCTCGGAGCGGAACCCTCCGATGGCGCCGGTCACGCGGATCAGCGCGTTCTGGCAGGCGTCCAGGGCGTCCTCCCGGTTGCCGGTGATGCCCGCGCACACGGTCAGCACCGTGGTGCGATGCCGGCGCAGTAGTTGTTCGAGCGCGTGCCGGTCGCCCTTCACCGCGCGCGGTACGAGTTCCTCGTCGCCCAGACCCGTCAGGTCCTGCGACATCACGTTCCCCAACCCCAACCCCCCACAGGTGTGCCCTCGTCAGTCGCGTCCGCCGACCGCGTGGCGGAGAACCGACGTCCGATGGCCCATAGATCGGTCTAATGGCGGAAAAGTTCCCCGTTCCACACGGATACTTTTCCGCCACCGGCCAGGGCCAGTCGGGTTCCGTCGTGGGACCAGGCGAGATGGGTGATCGGGGCGGGGGAGTGGGCGAGTTCGGTGACGGGCGCACAGGAGGTGCTGTCCACGATCCGGCACCAGCCGGTCTTCAGCGCGATCGCCAGGGTCCGGCCGTCCGGTGAGAACTCCAGGGCGGTCGGGGCAGTTGTCGTCAGCTCCGCCTCACCTACTCGAATCGTCGCCGTGGTCGCGGACCGGCCGTGCAGGGACGATTCGGTCACCGCAACCGGGCCGTCGGGGTGCACGGCCGCTATCCGCAGATTCCTGCGCAGGGCGAGGGGCCTCTCCCCGACGATCCGCCCGGCGCCCTCGCCACACGCCACCAGCGCGACAGCGGCCTGTTTCGACGCCCAGACGACGTCGCGCCTTCCTGAACACGAGCCCATCAGAAGCTGCTCAGGTACCGCTGCCTTCCGGGCCGTCAGGTTCAGCACGTGCCGGTCCTCGCCGCGAGCGGTGTCGATCGTCCAGAGGGAGACCGAGGGCTTCGGCGCATCCGGATTCTGTGTGACGGCCACGACCAGGTGGTCCGGACCCACGGGCAGCGCCTGCACTACGCGAACGCCTCGGGCGCAGCCGGAGGGAACCAGCCCGACCCGTTCACGCCCCGCCCGTTGGCCGTTCAGCGCGAGAAGGAGCGCGGTCCGGGAGTCCGGGTCGGCCACCATCAACGCCTCGGCCCCGGGTTCGAACCGTGCTTCCCCTTTCGGCAGGCGGTACGCCGCGACCGTTCGCGCTCTCTTGCCTTCCGCCCATTCCCGCACACCGTGCGCAAACGCGAGCCTCAGCGTCCCCTCCCTGGTCCAGTTGATCGCCCTGACCTCGTTCGCGGCTGCTTGCAGCAGCGGCACCTGGGTATCCGGTGCCGCCTCCGCCGTCGTGACCAGCCAGTCCCCCGAGAGGAACCGCCCGCCCGGCTCCGCGTGCCAGCGCCGGATCTCGCCGCCTCGCTCCGCCCGCAGCCGGTGCAGGGTGCCCTCCACCGACCGTACGTCCGCGACCACGGCGCCCGCCTCGTACGCCTCCCCCTCCGCGACCACCGGACCGAGGAAGACCCCGGAGCCCCCCGGTACCGTCCATGCCAGAGGTTCCGTCCCGGGCGGCCTGACGGTGGGCCGCAGCTCACGGGACGGAGCCTGCGAGGCCCAGGCCGCCGCCCCCCGCACCACGGCGAGTTGGGGATTCTCCACGTGCCGCACCGGGACGCCCAAGTTCCGTTCGAGGTGCTCCCGGACCACCGGGCTGCGGCTGCTGCCGCCGGCCATCAGCACGGCCGCGAGCCCCTCCGGCCGGACATCCGCCTTCGCGAGCAGGTCGCGGCAGCATTCCACGGTCCGGTCGATCAGTTTGTCCGCCATGGAGTCCAGTACGGCGCGCTCCAGCAGTACGACATCACCGCCGGGGGAAAGGTCCTCCACCTGGCCGGCGGTGCTGAGGTCGTGCTTCAGCTCACGCACGAAATCGCCCGTCGCGATCCCGCCTCGCAGCGCCGTGACCTCGTCGGCGTCCTCCGGTACGCCGGAGAGGCCCGTGTGGCGCTCGGTCAGATGCCGCAGGAGCGCCGCGTCCAGGTCCCGGCCCCCGCAGTCCTCCAGCGAGGCGTGACCGAGCACCTCGTGCGGTGCCCCGTGCCGCCCGGTCCCGATCCGCACCACGGCGGCGTCGAAGGTGCCGCCTCCGAAGTCGTGTACGAGGATCACGTCCCCGGCGGCGAA
>NZ_JBHUQX010000442.1:0-7395 GCF_042674225.1 Streptomyces sp. NPDC056948 | reverse complement strand
TAGCCGACAACCTCACGCCTCATTCGAACGCGTAAGGTGGCGTGCTCGTAGACATATACGTGCACGCCACCCGAACGCGACGAGGGAGACGCCCTTCCGGTCGGGCCCGTCAGACCTCTTCGACGCTGCTCGGCTCGCGCCGGGACAGGTCGATGCCAAGCTCCTCCGCAGCGCGGAAGACGTCCTCGTCGGTGTCGCGCATCTCGATGGACATGCCGTCCGAGGACAGCACCTCCACGTTGAGGCACAGGGACTGCATCTCCTTGATGAGCACCTTGAAGGACTCGGGGATGCCGGGCTCGGGAATGTTCTCGCCCTTGACGATGGCCTCGTAGACCTTCACGCGGCCGGTGACGTCGTCGGACTTGATGGTCAGCAGCTCCTGGAGGGCGTACGCGGCGCCGTAAGCCTCCAGCGCCCACACCTCCATCTCACCGAAGCGCTGGCCACCGAACTGGGCCTTACCACCCAGCGGCTGCTGGGTGATCATCGAGTACGGACCGGTCGAGCGGGCGTGCAGCTTGTCGTCGACCAGGTGGTGCAGCTTCAGGATGTACATGTAGCCGACCGAGATCGGCTCCGGGAACGGCTCGCCGGAGCGGCCGTCGAACAGCGGCGCCTTACCGGTCGGGAGCACCATGCGCTCGCCGTCGCGGTTCGGGATCGTGTGGTTCAGCAGACCCGCCAGCTCGTCCTCACGCGCACCGTCGAAGACGGGGGTGGCGACGTTGGTGCCGGGCTCGACCTTGTCGGCCTCGATGGCCTGGAGGCGCTGCGCCCAGTCGTCCGCGAGACCGGAGACGTCCCAGCCGCGGCTGGCGAGCCAGCCGAGGTGGATCTCCAGGACCTGTCCCGGGTTCATTCGGGACGGCACACCCAGCGGGTTGAGGATGATGTCGACCGGGGTGCCGTCCTCCAGGAACGGCATGTCCTCGATCGGCAGGATCTTCGAGATGACGCCCTTGTTGCCGTGGCGGCCGGCGAGCTTGTCACCGTCGGTGATCTTGCGCTTCTGCGCGACGTACACGCGCACAAGCTGGTTCACACCGGGGGGAAGCTCGTCGCCCTCCTCGCGGTCGAAGACGCGGACGCCGATGACCTTGCCGGTCTCGCCGTGCGGCACCTTCAGCGAGGTGTCACGGACCTCACGGGCCTTCTCGCCGAAGATCGCGCGCAGCAGGCGCTCCTCCGGCGTCAGCTCGGTCTCACCCTTGGGCGTGACCTTGCCGACGAGGATGTCACCGGCGATGACCTCGGCACCGATACGGATGATGCCGCGCTCGTCGAGGTCGGCGAGGACCTCCTCGGAGACGTTCGGGATGTCCCGGGTGATCTCCTCGGGGCCGAGCTTGGTGTCACGGGCGTCGACCTCGTGCTCCTCGATGTGGATCGAGGAGAGGACGTCGTCCTGCACGAGGCGCTGCGACAGGATGATCGCGTCCTCGTAGTTGTGACCCTCCCACGGCATGAACGCCACGAGCAGGTTCTTGCCCAGCGCCATCTCGCCCTGCTGGGTGGCCGGACCGTCCGCGAGGATCTGGCCCTCGATGATCCGGTCGCCCTCGCCGACGATGACCTTCTGGTTGACCGAGGTGCCCTGGTTGGAGCGGGCGAACTTGGCCAGGCGGTACGTGATGTACGTGCCGTCGTCGTTGGCGGTGGTGATGTAGTCCGCGGAGACCTCCTGGACCACACCCGGCTTCTCGGCCTTGACCACGTCGCCGGCGTCGGCCGCGGAGCGGTACTCCATGCCGGTGCCGACGAGCGGGGCCTCGGACTTAATCAGCGGCACGGCCTGACGCATCATGTTCGCGCCCATGAGGGCACGGTTGGCGTCGTCGTGCTCCAGGAAGGGGATCATGGCGGTCGCGACCGACACCATCTGGCGCGGCGAGACGTCCATGTAGTCGACGTCTTCGCCGGTGACGTAGTCGACCTCGCCGCCCTTACGGCGGACCAGCACGCGGGCCTCGGCGAAGCGGAGCTCGTCGGTGAGCGGCGCGTTGGCCTGCGCGATGACGAAGCGGTCTTCCTCGTCGGCGGTCAGGTAGTCGACCTCGTCGGTGACCTGGCCCTCGAACACCTTGCGGTAGGGGGTCTCGACGAAACCGAACGCGTTGACCCGGCCGTAGGAGGCGAGCGAGCCGATCAGACCGATGTTCGGACCTTCGGGCGTCTCGATCGGGCACATGCGGCCGTAGTGCGAGGGGTGCACGTCACGGACCTCGAAGCCGGCCCGCTCACGGGACAGACCACCCGGGCCGAGCGCGGACAGACGCCGCTTGTGCGTCAGACCCGACAGCGGGTTGTTCTGGTCCATGAACTGGGACAGCTGGCTGGTGCCGAAGAACTCCTTGATGGAGGCGACGACCGGCCGGATGTTGATCAGGGTCTGCGGCGTGATCGCCTCGACGTCCTGGGTCGTCATCCGCTCGCGGACGACACGCTCCATACGCGCCAGACCCGTACGGACCTGGTTCTGGATGAGCTCGCCGACGCTGCGCAGACGGCGGTTGCCGAAGTGGTCGATGTCGTCGGTCTCGACGACGATCGAGGTACCGCTGTCACCGACCGTCTCGGTCTCGCCCGCGTGCAGCTTCACCAGGTACTTGATCGTCGAGATGACGTCCTCGACGGTCAGGATGCCGGCGTCGAGCGGAGCGTCCGCGCCCAGCTTCTTGTTGACCTTGTAGCGGCCGACCTTGGCGAGGTCGTAGCGCTTGGGGTTGAAGTACAGGTTCTCAAGGAGCGTCTGCGCGGCCTCACGCGTGGGGGGCTCGCCCGGACGCAGCTTGCGGTAGATGTCGAGCAGCGCGTCGTCCTGGCCCTGGGTGTGGTCCTTCTCCAGGGTGGCGCGCATGGACTCGTACTCGCCGAACTCCTCCAGGATCTGCTCGGTCGTCCAACCGAGAGCCTTGAGCAGGACGGTGACGGACTGCTTGCGCTTGCGGTCGATGCGGACACCGACCATGTCGCGCTTGTCGATCTCCATCTCCAGCCAGGCACCCCGGGACGGGATGATCTTGGCGGAGAAGATGTCCTTGTCGGACGTCTTGTCGATGGAGGAGTCGAAGTAGACACCGGGCGAACGGACAAGCTGCGACACCACGACACGCTCGGTGCCGTTGATGACGAAGGTGCCCTTGTTCGTCATGAGCGGGAAGTCGCCCATGAAAACGGTCTGGGACTTGATCTCGCCGGTCTCGTTGTTCGTGAACTCGGCGGTGACGAAGAGCGGAGCCGCGTACGTGAAGTCGCGCTCCTTGCACTCGTCGATCGAGTTCTTCGGCGGCTCGAAGCGGTGGTCACGGAAGGTCAGCGACATCGACCCGCTGAAGTCCTCGATCGGGGAGATCTCCTCGAAGATCTCCTCCAGACCGGACTTGGTGGGGACGTCCTGACCGTTGTCCAGAGCCTCCTCGACCCGACTCTGCCAAGCGGTGTTGCCGAGCAGCCAGTCGAAGCTCTCGGTCTGCAGCGCGAGCAGGTTCGGAACCTCGAGAGGCTCCTTGATCTTTGCAAAGGAAATGCGCAGCGGGGCGGTGCTGGCGCCGTTGTTCGTATTCGCGGTCGAGGCGTTGCGCGAGGCGGCCAAGAGGGGGTCCTTCCGAGGGCTCGGACTCACTACGCGCGTACCGGCCCCTCTCCCGTACACAGAGACAAGTCGTGTCGGTCCGGCCGAAAGGCCAGGTCAGACAGGTCTTGTCATCGATGCTCGAGTGAGGGCAGACCCCTGGTGACGGGCAGGGGACAGCTAACAGGCAGCGCAAAGGGTCAGTGTAGCCACTTGGCACACTGATGTCCAGTCCGGGTTTTCACGCCCGTGTTGACCCTCGTTGTTCCACTCCTGCTACAAGGCGCTGCCCTCAACGCACGTTGATACTGCCCTCTTCGCCGTCGATCCATGCCTCGGATACGGATCCTTGTGACGACGCGTCCTGAGAATTGCGCGCTGCGTGCGGTTCGTCAAGGCCCCCCCTGCCCGAACCGCGGCCGCCCGGAGACACGACGAAGATCACCATACCCCCCGTCACTGAGGGTGCAAGGCAACCGTGGCCGGACCCCGGGAACGCCGAAGAGCGACCACCCGGATGGATGATCGCTCTTCCGCGCTTACGCGTTACACGCCCAGTGGGACGTGTCGTGAATCCTGGCGGATCCGAGAGGTCTTACTTGACCTCGACCGAGGCGCCGGCGCCCTTGAGGGACTCGGCGGCCTTCTCGGCGGCGTCCTTGGCGACCTTCTCGAGAACGGGCTTCGGGGCGCCGTCCACGAGGTCCTTGGCCTCCTTCAGACCCAGGGAGGTCAGCTCACGCACGACCTTGATGACCTGGATCTTCTTGTCGCCGGCACCGGTGAGGATGACGTCGAACTCGTCCTGCTCCTCGGCGGCCTCGGCAGCGGCGCCACCAGCGGCACCACCGGCGACGACGACCGGCGCGGCAGCGGCGGCGGTGACGTCGAACTTGTCCTCGAAGGCCTTCACGAACTCGGAGAGCTCGATGAGGGTCATCTCTTCGAACTGAGCGAGCAGGTCGTCCTGGCTGAGCTTCGCCATGATGGCGGTCCTTCCACTAAATCGGCAGGTGCCGGATGTACATGTGAGGCGGGCGTACGTCTGGCCCGCGACGGCCTCCGCGTTCAGGCAGCGGGGGCCGGGATGCGAGCCGAGTTACTCGGCACCGCCCTGCTCGTCCTGCTTGGCACGGAGCGCGTCCACGGTGCGGACGAGCTTCGACGGCAGCGCCTGGAAGACAGAGGCAGCCTGAGACTGCTTGCCCTTCATGGCACCGGCCAGCTTGGAGAGCAGAACCTCGCGGGACTCGAGGTCCGCAAGCTTCTTGATCTCGTCGGCGGACAGCGCCTTGCCGTCAAGGACACCGCCCTTGATGACGAGGTTGGGGTTGTCCTTGGCGAAGTCGCGCAGACCCTTCGCCGCCTCGACCGGGTCACCGGTCACGAAGGCGACGGCCGACGAACCCGTGAAGAGGTCGTCGATCGTGTTGATCCCGGCCTCATTGGCCGCAATCTTGGTCAGCGTGTTCTTCGCCACACGGTAGTTAGCGTTCTCACCGAGTGAACGACGCAGCTGCTGCAGCTGCGCCACGGTGAGACCGGTGTACGCGGTGACGACGGCACCGTTGGAGTTGCGGAACTTGTCCCGCATCTCCTCGACGGCATCGACCTTGTCAGGCCTCGCCATGAGCCTCGGCCTCCTTCCGGGTGATTCGGACCGCGCGGACCCGAAGGAGGACTGGGGAAAACGAAACGCCCCGGCGCAAGCGCACGGGGCGTAGCTCAACCGGTTGCCCGCTCGCACGAGGCGGCGGTCTCCAGGAGCTCTTCCAGTGTCACCTGCGCGGGTCGTCCGCCGTTCAGCGGATCCTTCGGCCACCACGCCCTCTTCCGAGCACGCGGTAACGACCAGCGGTCTTTGGCTTCTACAGGAGGGTACGGGAACGGATCGCCGTCAAGCAAATCCGCCCGTACGACGGATGGGTGCGGGGCGGATCAGCCCTGCTCCAGCTCCTTGAACATGCCGGCGAGGTCCGCGACCTCCTTGGCGGGCGGCGCCTTGACGTCCACCGGCTTGTTGTAGTCCAGGAAGGTGATGGTCATGTCGAGCGGGCCCTTGTCGGCGTCGCCCTTCATGCGGAACTGCTTGGTGTGGTCGTCGCCGTCGATCCACATGTCCATCGTGAGCTTGTCGACGCCGAGCTTCTCGTACTGCTTGATGCTCTTCTCGCGCTGCTTGCGGTTGCCCGCCTTCGCGTCCTTGAGGGAGGCGCGCAGGTCGGCGAGGGTGACCGTGCCGGAGTAGTGGGTCGTCTCGACGCCGTCGACCTTCTCGGAGCCGACCTTCTTCACGTCCTTGGCACCCGTGAGGAAGGCGGACTCGGCCGCCGGGTTCTGCTCGGCCTGGCTCGTGCTGCTGCCCATCTGGTCCAGTTCCTTGCCGGCCTCGGACCCGGACAAGTCGAACTTGAGCCAGCTCTTGCCCTCCATCTCCTTGGCCATCTCGGCTCCCCCACCGAGGTACATGGCCTTGTCGACGAGGCGGATCTCCACAGCCTCGGTGGCTCCCTTGTCGGGTGCCGTCATCTTCATGCTCATGGCGATCGTGGGCTTCAGGCGCATCGACGCCTCGCCCTTGACCCGGCCCTCACCCGGGGACGTGCCGCTCAGGCGGTACCGGAGGGACGTGATGTCCTCGGTGTTCTTCGCCGCCTTGGCGACGGCGGCCGCGGGCGTCATCTCCGGCGACTGTTCGGATCCGCAGCCGACCGCACCGGCGGCGAGAAGCAGCGCGCCCAGCCCGGCGGCGGGTATGGATGTCTTCATTGATTCCCCCCAAGGAACACATGATTGCTTCACAGCAAGGCGGTGAGCCTATCCCAGAGGGGCACAAGTGACCTATCCGAATTCGCGGCATCCTCAGGGCGTACCGGTTGTACCGGCCTTCTTCCGCATCAGGTCCTCGAAGTCCCCGGTGTCGGACAGCGGGGGGCGCTGGGCCCGGACCCGCACGCCGTAGTCGCGGTAGTGCGCGGTCTGGGTCATCCGGCCCGTGGTCATCCGCGCCTTCTCCACCTTCTTGATCAGAAGATTCCGCTCGTCGATCCAGATGTCGACGGTCTCGGTGGTGACGCCGGCCTCGGTGAGCTGCTTCTTCAGGCCGTCGTCGGTGACGTCCGCCGCGGCCACGGTGCCGGAGTAGTGCGTCGCGGCCCGGCCGCGCACGGTCTCCTCGCCGACCTTTCTCACGTCCCCCGAGGCCAGCAGGAGTTTCACGGACTGGTTGGGCGTGGTGGTGCGCATCTGGTCGCCGAGATGGGCCCCGGAGCCGCCGGCGAGAGCCTCGAGGTCCTCGTACGCGTACCGGATCCAGTGCCTGCCGTCGGCCTGCTCGGCGAACTTGTCGCCCATGCGCGCGTAGTAGGCGTCGGGGAGGTAGCGGGCCTCCATCGAGGTGGCGCCGAGCCGGCGCATGGTGTCGGCGATCGTGCCGCCGGTGTAGGTGATGGTGAGGGTGCCGGTGATGCCGTCACTCCAGCCGAGGGTGCCGTCGGCGGTCATGGACATCAGCGAGCCCATGGTCGTCGTGGACTCGACCCGGGCGGACTCGGCCCGTGCGGTGGCCCGTTCGGCGGAGCGCAGGGCCGCCAGGGAGGCGCCGCGCGCGGCACGGTCGTCCTTGCCGGGGCGGTCGGAGGAGTCCGAGAAGGTACAGGCGGCCACCCCCGTCAGCGCGGTCGCCACCGCGAGCACCAGGCCCACGCGCCGCACGGTCGTGCCCTGCATACGTCCCCCCGTTCGCATCCGGTTCCCGCACGTTAACCCAGGCCACCGGCATACGTACCGGAAAAGGGAACGGGCCCCGCACCTGTAAGAGG